>JAGRJB010000254.1 GCA_020442965.1 Pseudomonadales bacterium | reverse complement strand
TGAAAAATCAGGCGATTGTGTGCAACATTGGTCATTTTGATTCGGAGATCGCGGTCGCTAGCTTGAAAGAATACCGTTGGGAGAACATCAAGCCGCAGGTCGATCACATCATCTTCCCGGACGGCAAGCGCATCATTCTCCTGGCGCAGGGCCGGCTGGTAAATCTCGGCTGCGGCACAGGTCACCCGTCGTACGTCATGTCGTCGTCGTTTGCGAATCAAACGATCGCGCAGATCGAGTTGTTCCAGAACCCCGAGAAATATCCGGTCGGCGTCTATGTGCTACCAAAGCATCTGGACGAGAAGGTGGCACGTCTGCAGTTGAGCAAGCTCGGGGCAGAACTCACCGTGCTGACGGATGCACAGGCGCGTTATATCGGCGTGCCGAAGGAAGGTCCGTACAAGCCGGACTCCTATCGCTACTAGTTCGCCCGGCTCACTCGTGCCTGATCTCTTCGGACACGAGTGAGCAGACGACGGCCGGGCACGGTCTGGCCGTGCACCACAATCCGATTGCGAGCAGGTAGCGGTCCGGCGATTCAGTGCCTGCGCGGCCGCGCCGCTTCGACCAGCTCTTTGCTAACGGTATCGTAACGCTCGGTGACGGCCGCGAGGTCGTTCCTCTCGGCAAGATCAGCGCGTGCGCCGCGGACAACCATGTCCGCGTGGCGCTGCAAGACGGCACGGTCCTCGTCGCGACAGGTCGTCGAGGCCACGACCGCAACCGCTTCCAACAACCGAATCGTAACGGCCACACTGCTGTGTGCGTGCTGGCGGATCTGATTGAAAGCCGCGTCTGCAACGCCGGCGAAAGTCATCTGTGGCAGCACGAGTCGCAGGCGCTGCTGTTCGTCGAGCCGGTATGGTGACGGCAGCTCACGACCGGCGAGACAATACAGCGCAGAGCCGAGCCGATCGATGCAGGTGATCGCCGTGAACGGATCGTTGATGCCGGGCGACAACGCGCGCACGGCGATCTCGACCAATTGCTGCACGGAGAATTCGATGTCCTGACCGGGCGTACGCTGATTGCCAAACACTAACGCGCCGTTGATCTTGTCGGCAATGTCGTCCGCCACCCGATCGGGCGGCCAGACCCGCGCTAGCGGCGTCCCCGCTACCACGTAGTGTCCAGGTCGGCGCTCCATCCTGATCACGGCATCGTGTTCTTCGGCCAATGCCAGCAACGCGTCAGCGTCAACGTAGTGCATATAGCCGTCTTCGTCAGCGGCAACGACGAGCGCTTCCTGCTCAAAGTTGGGCGGCAAATCGCCCGGGATCGCCGCCGGCACGTCAGCCTCACCGTCGCGATTGAGCTCTTGCGGGAAATGGCGCTGTATCGTTAGTCGCAACTCCTTGCCAACGCGCGCCACGATCTCGTCAGCCTGGATCGAGACGGACACGTGATGAATAAAGAAGATCAGCACCCACAGGCTCGCCAAAGCGAAGATGACCCCGAGGGTAACGGACAGATGCGGCACGAACAGCGCATCGTCGGCGCGCCTGATCGTGCGCAGCACCAGCAGGCAATAGAGAAAGGTTGCCACGAACGTGCCCAGCACCAGCTGGTTGGTCGTGTCGCGCATGAAATTACGCAACATTCGCGGGCCAAATTGCTGCGAGGCCAGCGACAGTGCCACCAAGGTGAGTGAGAACACCACGCCCGCAATGGTGATCATCGAGCCCGCAATGGTTTGCAGGACGGCGCTGGCACCCTCGGCGCCGCCGCTGTAGATCCAGTCCATGGACTTCAGTCGGCCCGAGGTAACCGTCTCATCCAACCAGACGGTGAAGAAGGCGAACACGACCGCGCCAAACGCCATCAGCGTCGGCAAGAACCAGAAGCTGGCCCGCAAGCGATCGAGATACTTGAGTAGCGTGGCCTTCATGCGTCGAGCTTAACCGGCAATCGGGACCAGTGGAGCACAGGCCGTGAGGTGCTGCCAGCGAGACGCTAGCCGGTTGGTTCGTCGAAGAAATCGACGACGCCTGTCTCCAGCGAATACTCCGCACCGACTACCAAGAGTTCATTGTTCTGGATGAGACTCTCCAGGATCCGTGAGCCGCGCCGCACCTGATTGGTCGCTGCACGGATGTTGGCGCGAATCGCATGAGCGAGCAATTTCGTACGGTCATGCCGCAGCTCGGTCTCGAGGAGCGGCTCGACCGCCGGCTCGATCCGATCGACGATCGAGCGCAAATTGGGCGACCGACTGGCCGTCGGCCGCTCGAGCTGATCCAGCGTTGAGCTAACCGCACCGCACATCGTGTGGCCCATCACCACGACTACGGGTGTCCGAAATACCTCCACTGCGAATTCGATGCTGCCGATCTGAGACGGAGCCACGATATTGCCCGCCACACGGATGACGAACAGATCCCCGAGCCCCTGGCCGAAGACGATCTCGGCCGGCACGCGTGAATCGGAGCAACCCAGGATGATCGCAAACGGCTCTTGCCCCGCCACCAACTCGGTGCGGCGCGATGAACTGGTGGATGCACGCTGGCTGCTCGTCTCGACGACGAAACGCTGGTTGCCGGTCCGCAACCGTTGCAGAGCTGCCGTGGCTGAAATCATCTCCTGACAGCGATCACTTCATCGGGTCCATGCCCATGCGCTCGCGAACCAGCGCACCGGCCTCGCGGTAGGTCTCGGGCAACTTCTTGGCAAAACCGTTTGGCTGAAACAGCGGCTGATATTGCTCGAACACCGGCAGCAGCAACGCCATCGGCACTTCGGGAAAACGCCGCGTCTTGCGAAAATCGGCGATCGGTACACGTGCACGCACGATGTCCTCATGATGATTGCCCGAGCGCGCCAGCGCCGTGCCGCGCGGATCAATGATCGCGGTACCCTCGTCCTGCGCGCCTGCGGCGTCCGTAAAGCCGATGTTGTCTGGCGAGACCGAGTTGCCGACGCCCACGGTGTAAATGCGGCTGGCCCTCGCGGCCGCCATCGCGCTCTCCGCGTTGGAGCCGCCGGTCACCGACATGATCAACAGCTCGGATCCCTTGAGCGCGAGCGTGGCGTAGAGCATGGGCTCGGCCCCGACGGCGGTCATCGCAATGTTGCCAATATCGGTGCGCGCGACCGGCAGCACCGCATCCCAGCCGTACATTTCGACGTAACGATCGAGCACGTCATAGATCGTCGTGCCGATCAGCGCCACATCGCCGAACATCCCGAGAATATTGCGGGCTTTCCATTGTTTGGACACGATGTTGCCATCAGGCCCGATGATGACCGACATGTTGA
>JAGRJB010000253.1 GCA_020442965.1 Pseudomonadales bacterium | reverse complement strand
AGGCGTTGTTCAATCAGCTCGGTCTTAACAAACGAGAAGCCCGAGAGCTGGTCGATCTGTTCTTCGAAGAAGTTCGCACGGCGCTTTCGAACGGTGAACAGGTGAAGCTGTCGGGCTTCGGTAATTTTGATTTGCGTGATAAAAATCAACGTCCCGGAAGGAACCCGAAGACTGGCGAAGAAATTCCGATCACCGCGCGTAGAGTGGTGACTTTTCGGCCGGGGCAGAAACTAAAGGCGCGTGTCGAGGCTTATGCTGGAAGCAAAGAATAATGACGAATTGCCCGCGATCCCGGGCAAGCGATATTTCACGATCGGCGAAGTGAGTGAGCTCTGTGGTGTCAAGCCGCACGTGTTGCGCTACTGGGAGCAGGAGTTCCCACAGCTGAAGCCGGTCAAGCGGCGGGGCAATCGCCGCTACTACCAGCGTCAGGACGTGATCATCATTCGCCAGATCCGCAGTCTGCTGTATGAGCAGGGTTTCACGATCGGCGGCGCGCGCAACAAGCTTGGTGGCGAGGAAGCCAAGAGCGACGTGAGCCAGAGCCAGCAGATCGTCAAACAGATGCGCCTGGAACTAGAGGAATTGCTGAAAATTCTGCGTCGCTGAGCGACGCCGTGCGCCTGCCGACGACAGCAGGTATCATGCGCGACGACTTGTCGTTCTTCGATAGTCGGGACGTGGCGCAGCCCGGTAGCGCACTTGCATGGGGGGCAAGGGGTCGCGAGTTCGAATCTCGCCGTCCCGACCAACTTAGCCGAGACACGGTCTGGTCACGCTGGGTCAGAATATTACACTGGAATCCAAAGTTGCGATCGTCACGGGTGCGTCACGCGGCATTGGTCGTGCCATTGCACTCGATTTTGCGCGCGCTGGCGCAGAACTCGTACTTGTCGCGAAATCGCCAGAGTCGTTAGGCGAGGCCCGCCTGGCGGTGCGGGCCATCAGTGCAGTCGATGTTCGGCCGCCCATCGACGTCGCAGTCGATCTGCGTGTTCCCATGGCGGCGCCGATGGTACGCCAGCGGGCGATCGAGGCGTTCGGGCGGATCGATATCCTCGTCAATTGTGCGGGCGCGGTCAAAGTTGGCGATTTCCTCGCGTTCAGCGACGAGGAATGGGACGATGGTTTCGCGCTCAAGTTCGCGGCGGCGCGGCGACTTGCCGCCGTGTGCTGGAAGGATCTGCAGGCCGTCTCGGGTAACATTCTCAACATCGTAGGCAGCGTGGGCCGAACGCCCGGGCCCGACTACGCGATCTGCGGATCGGTGAACGCTGCGATGCTGGCTTTGACGAAAGCGCTCGCTGCGCGCGGCGTGCATGAAGGTGTGCGTGTCAACGCCATCAATCCCGGACCAGTGCGTACCGATCGGCACGCCCAGAGAATCGCGCAGTTGGTCAGGGAGCGCAACGTCGATCAAGCGCAGGCTGAGGAGATTCTGCGGCAGTCGTTCGGTGTCACTCGAGTCGGCGAACCGGAGGACATAGCCGAGTTGGCGACGTTCGTCGTGTCCGACCGTGCCAAGCGCCTGCAGGGTTCACTGATCGACTGCGACGGTGGTATGACCAAGACGATCTGAGCCCGGCGCGAAAACGTGCTGGTCAAAAACTGAGCAGCGCATGCGTATGCACGCCTGCGGATGTTAGCCGCGCCGGTCCCCCGAGCATGGGAAGCTCGATCACAAATGCCGCTGCGACCACGTTCGCGCCCACACCTTGCAGCAACTCGACCGCCGCACAGGCCGATCCGCCGGTTGCGATCAGATCATCGATTAACAAGACACGTTCACCCGTTTTGATCGCGTCGGTGTGCATCTCCATCCGATCGATGCCGTACTCGAGTGAATAGGCGACGCTGACGGTTGCATGAGGCAACTTGCCCTTCTTGCGGAGCGGTACGAACCCTGCGCCAAGTCCATGCGCCACCGCACCGCCAAGAATGAACCCGCGCGCTTCGATGCCGGCGACTTTGTCGATCTGGGCGTCAACCCAGGGCTGCGTCAGACCGCGGATCGCGGTCGAAAAAGCGACCGCGTCATTGAGCAGCGTCGTAATGTCGCGAAATTGCACCCCGGGCTTCGGGTAGTCCGGTATGACGCGGATAGCCTGCGCCAGCTGGCTGGGGTCTGTCTTAATCATTCGTGAAAGTGTAGGGATTTGCGTCGCTTGTGCCTAGAATGCCGTACTGGAAGTTTCGGCTGGAGATTCGTGCATGCGATTTCGATCGGCGGCTGCGTTCGCAATCACCGGGTTGGTACTCGGGCAATCGGCGTACGCGACACAGTTCGAGTTGACGGACGATACGGTTGCACTGGTCGGCAACGTCGAGCGGCTCGTCGCCAGGTTTGAAGACTCGTTGCCGGATCTCGCGCGCAGTCACAGTCTGGGGTATGAGGAAATTCAACGGGCCAATCCGGGTGTCGATGT
>JAGRJB010000252.1 GCA_020442965.1 Pseudomonadales bacterium | reverse complement strand
ATCCAGGAGATAGATCTGCGCCTCAGCGTCGCTGTCGCGCTGCGTACTGAACGCTATACGCGTGCTGTCCCTGCTCCAGACAACATCGCCCTCGCCACGCCGCGTCGAGGTCAGTCTGCGCGGCGGCGCGTGACCATCGTTCGTGACGAGCCAGAGATCGCTCATCTGCCGGGATGGATCGTAGGCAGGGTCGGTGACGGCTACGACGAGCCAACGCCCATCCGGACTGGGCCGTGGCGCGCCGACGCGCTTCATCAACCACAGATCCTCGTGGGTGATCGCAAGGGCCCCGCGCCCTGCGGCGGTCACATCGTAAGCCAATGACAGGCAGGCAAGCGCGGCGGCGGTCGTGCATAGCAAGCGAACTTTGAACATTTTCGTCACCCTAGAGCCGCTCATTTGCTGGCCCAGTTGGAATGGACGTCCACGCCTTGGCGGTTGCGGCGCGGACTGCAGGTGGGGAAACTAGCCGTTACATGACCGACGCTCCCCCAGAGCCAAAGATACTAAAGATCGACCGTCCGCGTGGCACGCGACCGTTAGCCATGGCGGTTGGTACCGCGATCTCCGCAGTCGGTGGCATGGCGCTCCTGATCCGCTACGATCTGCACGCACCGCCCCCGCAAACCCTCGACCCCGGCGCAGCCTGGGCTTTCGTGCAGTTTCTGGCCGGTGCCTGGTCTGGCGTGCTCGGCGTCGGCAACCCCTTGGTGCATGGTTTGATCGCCGGCATCCCCGCGCTCGTACTGGGACTGCTCTGGGGCCACACGCTGCCGGCACAATTCGATGTGCTCGCCTACCTCATTTCGCCTGCTGCGGCTGTGATCGCCGCCGCTGTCATGCGGTACAGTGTGCGCCAGGCCAGCAGTCACTAACTCACAGAATCCTGACCGACATCCCCGGGAGCGCCTACGATGCCATCCGATCTCACAATCTCGCGTCGTCACTTCGTCGCGAGTTCCGCCGCGCTGGCCGCTACCGCCAGTCTGCCGCACGTTGCTTACACCCAAGCGGCGACGGCGATCGACGTGATTGTCATTGGTGCCGGGCTCTCGGGACTCGAAACCGCCCTCACATTGGAGGAAAATGGTCAGCGGGTACTGTTGTTAGAGGGTAGCTCACGAATCGGCGGACGTGTCTACACCCTGTTCGACGTGCCAGGACATCCGGAAGCTGGCGGCAATACGATCGCGCCGGCGTACGGCCGCATGATCGCCGCTGGCGAGAAGTATCGTGTCGAGACCGTCAATCTTGCGCCTCGCTACATGACGCGCGCGGAGCAGGAGCTGTTCCTGGGCGGCGAGCACATCGCGCTCAAAGACTGGCCGGCGCACAAGCGCAACCCATTCGCCGGCGAGGAGCGCGCCGTCGCGCCCTGGGCGTGGGCTCAGGAACACTTCAAGAAGAGCTTTCCGTTCCAGGAACTCGAACAGTGGTATGACCCGAAGTTTGCGCAATTCGACATCTCCGTGCACGATTTCCTGGCCAAACTCGGCGCGACCGAAGATGCGATCCGGCTCGGGTTCGACACCAACATCGCCTACGGCACTACTTCGCGCGACGTATCGCTGCTGATGCAAGCTTTCGCCGACTACTGGCAACAGGTCAATCGCAATTCGCTCGGAGCATTCTCGCGCAGTGGTACAGCTGCCATCGACTCCGCTAACAAGCGTCCCGGTGCGCCGACACCCACGGCAGCACCGGCCGGCCCCTCCGGCCCGGTGACACCCGGGGCCACCGCTGACTCGGCACCGAAAAGCGCGGCCCGGGCACTGCCCCCTGGCTTGTTCATCGGCGCGTTCAAGGGCGGCAATCAGAATCTGCCGCTCGCCATGGCGAAGCGTCTGCAGGGCGATCTTCTGATGGGCAAGGTGGCCGCAGCTATCGATGTCGATGCCAACGGTGCTACCGTGGTTTGCCGCGACGGCTCGCGCTACCGGGCGAAGGCGGTCGTTAGCTCGCTGCCCTACTCCGTGCTACGGGACGTCGCGATCAGTCCCGCACCACCCGCGACGCAGAATGGCGCGATCCAGACACTCAATTACATTCCCATTACGCAGTTCCATATCGTCCCCAAGAAGGCGTACTGGCTGGAAGACGGCATGCACCCCAACATGTGGACCGACAGCGTGCTGGGAATCGTGCTCGCACAGCGCTTCGGTAGCAATGACGATGAAGTCACTAGCCTGACGACCTGGTCGCGTGGCCTGGCCGCCCAGTACGTGGACCGTCTGCCGCTCGCCGACGCCAGGAAACTGATCGTCGGCGAGCTGGAGAAGATGCGACCCGCGGCCAAGGGGCAGTTGGAGGTGGCGGCGGTACAGTCCTGGGGCATGGATCCGTATGCGGCTGGAGACTGGGCGATCTACGGGCCAGGACAGGTCACCGCTTTCGCCAACACGCTCGCGAAACCACACGAGCGGCTGTTCTTCTGCGGCGAACACACGGCACTGGGGTCGCGCGGCATGGAAGGCGCGCTCGAATCAGCCGAACGCGTCTCCCTCGAGGTGCTAGGTGCACTCGGCTAACTAAACCCGCGCACGGCGCGCGGTAAAGTCCGCCCAGGCGGAATCCGCCTTGAAAACGTTGGCGAGCTTTTGCGGATCGCGGTTGCGGCGGTATTCATCGAACGCCGCGGTCAACATCTGCTCGTCGGTGCCTTCGGGCACTCGACCAAAGCTTGTGCGCAGATCCTCGACATCGACGACGTAATCCTCGTTGGCGATCGCATACTGCTCGCGCGTCATCAGGCTTACGCCGAAATAACCGAGTGCCGCGAGTACTCCCTTGACCGCGAACGCCGGCGTGGGGACCACGATCGAGCGCGATCCAGCGTGCTTGATGAGGCCCTGCAGCAATTCGCGCACGCTCGGCGCGCCAACGGAGCCCAGGTTCCATTCTCCGTTGGGACAACCCAGATCGCCAGCCTGAACAGCGAATGAGGCGCAATCGAACACCGATACAAACTGATACCGGTTCGTGCCGGCACCGATCGTCGGGACCGGCAGACCGCGTTCGATCAGACGAAACAGGTTGCGCAGCAGCCCGAGACGCCCTGGACCCATCACCATTCGGGGGCGAAACAAGGAAATTCGCATACCGCGGTTCCGCCACGCGCGACACAGGTCTTCGCATTCCTTCTTGGACTGACCGTAAGCGTCGATTGGATTGCGGGGATGGTCGGTGCGGATTGGCGGCGGGGTGACACTCGGTCCGTACACCATATCGGTCGAGAACTGCACCAAATGGTTGGCGCCGGAGCGTTCCATGTGCGCCAGAATGTTGCGCGGTCCATCGACGTGCACCGGAAAGTAGGCGGCGTAGCGCGCGGCCTTCTTCACCGGCGGCATCAACAGTCTCGCCGCCATGTTGTGGACGATGTCGTCAGCCGCGAGCGGCACACGACCGACCGCTGCTGCATCACGCACGTCGATCTCGAGGAAATCCGCGAAACGATAGATGGGCAAATCACTGCGACTGCGATCGCAGATCAGTACCTGCTCGCCGCGCGCAAGCAGATCGCGCGCTATATATCGACCAACAAAGCCGTCGCCGCCGAAGATGACGTGTTTCATCGCGATCGCTCATGCGGCGACGCGACATGGGCAGCCTGCGAGGCGCCGGCGGCCGCGACGACGCTCTCACTGCCAGCGCGTGCGATGCACAAGACGCCGAGACAAATGCAGAACGTGCCCGCAAAATGATAGGCGTTGAGTCGCTCGTCAAAGACATACCAGCTGATCGCTAACACAACCAGGTAGGAAACCGATATGAACGGGAAAGCAAAACTGAGCGGCACACGCGATAGCACGTACAAGTGACCGGCCATCGAAACAATCATCAACGACAGGCCACCGAGCACGTAGGGGTCTGACAGAATGCGCACAACTGTTGCCCCTGCGGTCGCTTGGCTCAATCGGAACGCGCCAATGCCCGCCATACCCGCCTTCAATAGAGCTTGCGAGAGCGCATTGCAGATCACGACGAACATGATCAGGGGGATGTAGCGTTGCATTCCATTCGCTTGCTGAAGTGGCCACTCGAAACAAGTTGCCGGCTGGCAGACTACGCACCCGCGACCCTGCCTCGCCAGTGCAGAAGGCTTCCTTGTCAAAATTTTGCGAAGTCGATCAAGGTCCTGCGGGCCCGGCTTGCCTCCGATCAGCGGCACTATGGCGCGCAGTATGCCACTCTAGATAGGCGAAATAGCGCGTAGCCGCCACAGGGCAGTTTCAATCTGCAACGGATGCAAAAGATGATCGAGCTCTCGCCATCCACAGACACATCGTGCGGCAGCGCAACGAGTCATGCGGCCGTCCCGCTAGTGGTCGATATGGATGGGACTTTGTTGCGCACCAATGTGAGCTCCGCAAACCTGCTGGCGCTTGCGGCCGGCGCGCCCAGGAGTCTTTTGCGGCTTCCTCGCTGGCTGCTGCAGCACCGCAACCTCTGCCGCGCCAACATCGCTGATATCGTCTTGCCGCCGATCGAAAGCCTGCCACTGAACCCCGACTGCGTTGCGCTGATTACGAAGCGGCGCGCCGTCGGTGCGCGCGTCGTTCTCGTGTCGGGAGCAGACGAGCGTATCGTCGCAGCGGTCGCGCGACAAGTTGGTCTGTTCGACGAGTGGTACGGCTCCAGTCGGGCAATCAATCTATCGGGCGCTAACAAGGCCGCCGAGGCGGTGCGGTTGTTTGGCGAACGGGGCTTCGATTACATTGGCGACAGCGTCACGGACTTGCCAGCCTGGCGGGCGGCGCGCCACGCTTACACGCTTGGCGCATCGCCAGCGCTGCGCGCACGCGCAACCAAAGCCAACGCCAGCATCACGCATCTGGCGCAGTCTCCGGGTGGACTGTCGTGGCTCACGCCTCTGTGGCGGGCAATGCGGCCGCATCAGTGGGTCAAGAATATTCTGGTGTTCGCACCACTTCTCGCGGGTCATTCTTTTGCTGCGGGCCACCTGGCTGCCGCATTCTTCGCCTTCATCGCCTTTAGTCTGACGGCATCGAGCGCCTACCTCGTCAATGATCTATTTGATCTGGAAGCCGATCGTGCGCATCCACGCAAACGCCATCGGCCGCTGGCGGCTGGCGATCTGTCACTGCAGCGCGGTGGGCTTGCCGCTCTTTCGCTGGCGGTGTGTGCGGGCGTCATTTCGCTAACGACCTTGCCGCTTGAATTCGATCTGCTACTCAGCCTGTATTTCATAGCGACACTGAGCTACTCACTATGGCTCAAGAAGAAGGTGTTTCTCGATATATTCGTGCTGGCGACGCTCTACACCCTGCGCATCATCGGCGGCGCCGTCGCCATCGGCATCAGCGTCTCGCCGTGGTTGCTCGCTTTTTCGATGTTCTTCTTCCTCGCGCTCGCCGTGGTCAAACGCTTGGTCGAACTGCAGACCGTCATCCGGGCCAGTCCGACGCGTGGCAGCAAGCGCGACTACTGGGCGGAAGATCTCGGCATGATCCAGGCGCTCGGTGCAGCTTCGGGCTATCTCTCCGTACTCGTGTTAGCGTTGTATTTCAATAGCCCCGAAGCCTTGGCGTTGTATAGTTCGCCGGAACTGCTCTGGGGCATCTGCCCATTGCTGCTGTTCTGGATCAGCCGCAT
>JAGRJB010000251.1 GCA_020442965.1 Pseudomonadales bacterium | reverse complement strand
GCGCCCGGCGTGTCGATGAAAGTCAGGAGCGGCAAACGAAAGCGCTCGGCAACGCGCATCAGACGCAGTGCCTTACGATACCCCTCAGGCTTCGGCATGCCGTAATTGCGACGCACACGCTCTTTGGTATCCCGCCCTTTTTGATGGCCGATGATCATCACGGGTCTACCATCGAGCCGCGCCACGCCCCCAACGATCGCCAGATCGTCGCCGTACATTCGGTCGCCGTGCAATTCCTGAAAATCGGTAAAGATCATGTTCACGTAGTCGAGCGTGTACGGTCGCTGCGGATGCCGCGCCAGCTGTGTGATCTGCCAGGGCGTCAGATTCTTGAATATGCTCTCGATCAGCTGCGCGCTCTTCGCCTGCAGCCGCGCAATCTCATCCTGTATACCCGCCTCGGACGCCGAGGTAACGAGTTTCAGTTCTTCGATCTTCGCTTCGAGTTCGGCGATCGGTTGTTCGAAATCGAGAAAGCTGACTGCCATATGGTCTGAGGATACACGAGCCGCAGGCTCATTGGGTGGGACTGCCCGTCGCCGCCTCGGCCACGGGCGGCGAGCTATACAGAACGTCGAGTGATTTGCGACCCACGAGCAATTCGAGTTGCTCAAGGAGCTGACGCGTCGGGCGGACGTTCCAGGCTGACCCCAGCGACAATGCAGCGCGCGCGTCGTTGCCCTCGTACTGGATGGCGATCTGACAACTACCACCGCGCCACGCAGCCAGCGTCGTTTCCAGCCGTTCGAGCAGCTCTTCGTCAGTACGCGCGCTCCCGCTGTTCGCGCCGTTCTGGGTACTGCGGCCTGGCCAGCGCAGCAGAATACGGCGCGCCTCGCGCTCACGCAGCCGTTCCAGCTCGGTGACTTTGCGACCCTGCAGACGCCACGCATCGATGAACTCATCGAAGCGTAACTGCCCCTCCACCAACAACAGCGCATCCTTGACGATCACATCCTTGTACTGCTGGTAGACGTCTTCGAAGAGCGCCACTTCAAGTTGTCCCGACTGATCGTCCAGCAGAATCGACACGCGCGTCCCGCGGCGGCGCACTTCGTGGACGAGACCGGCCACCGTCGTCGGCTTACCACGAGAAAATCCGGAGCCCGGCTCGTTAGTGGTAACTGGACGATCGCTCACCAGGTCTGCGATGCGGCTCGAAGCGAATTGCCGCAGTTCATTGGCAAACCGGTCGATCGGATGCCCGGTCAAGTACAATCCAAGCGTTTCGCGCTCGCCAGCAAGCCGCACGGCTTCCGTCCAGTCCGGCTGGTCCGGTGCGGTCAAGCGGATAGCCTCCGGAGCCGCTTGCGCGGCAGCCAGCCCAAAGAGATCTACCTGCCCGGCTTCCGCTGCACGGGTATTTTGTTCCCCGAGTGCCAGTGCCGCCGGCAGTCGATGCAGCAGCGTCGCACGATTGAGTGCCAGTCCATCGAAACTGCCCGCCTTGATCAAGGCTTCCAGCGTGCGCCGGTTGATCTTGCCGAGATCCAGGCGCCGAACGAAGTCCTCCAGACTCGTGAACTCGCCTCGTGCCTCGCGTTCCGTCACGATCACCTCGACAGCACCGCGGCCAACGCCTTTGATCGCTCCGAGGCCATAACGGATGGTCGTATCGTCCGCCACCGTGAACTCGTGCTGTGATGCGTTGACGTGCGGCGGCTGCACCTCGAGCCCGAGCGTGCCCTTGCAGTCATCGATCAGGGTAACGACTTTGTCGGTGTGATCCATGTCGGCCGACAACACGGCTGCCATGTAGGCGGCTGGGTAATGGGTCTTCAGCCATGCCGTTTGATAGGACAGCAGCGCATAGGCTGCGGAATGAGACTTGTTGAATCCGTAACCGGCGAACTTCTCCATCAGATCGAAGATGCGTGTGGCCGTGGATTTCTGAACGCCGCGTTCGGTCGCTCCGCTGACAAAAATCTCGCGCTGTTTGGCCATTTCCTCCGGCTTTTTCTTACCCATCGCGCGACGCAGTAAATCAGCGCCGCCTAGCGTATAACCGGCCAGCACCTGCGCAATCTGCATCACCTGCTCCTGGTACAGGATAACGCCGTAGGTCGGCTTCAATACCGTGGTCAGGTCAGGGTGCAGGTAGTCAATATCGGATTTATTGAGATCGTGCTTGCGAGCTATGAAATCGTCGACCATACCCGACTGCAGGGGTCCCGGGCGGAACAACGCGACCAGCGCGATCAGCTCCTCAAACTGGTCGGGCTTCAGACGCTTGATCAGGTCGCGCATGCCGCGGGATTCCAACTGGAATACGGCGGTGGTGTTGCACGCTCTTAGCTGTTCGAACGTCAGGGGATCGTCCATGGGCAGACTGCTGATATCCAGCGGATCGTCCGCGCGCGCCGCGTTGATGATGCGCACGGCCCAATCGATGATGGTCAGCGTCTTCAGCCCAAGGAAGTCGAACTTGACGAGGCCGGCAGCTTCCACGTCGTCCTTGTCAAGCTGGGTGACAATGTTGGCTCCGCCCTCTTCGCAATAAAGTGGCGTGAAATCCGTCAGCTTGCCGGGTGCAATCACGACACCTCCGGCGTGTTTGCCGGCATTGCGCGCCAGACCTTCGAGCGAGCGGGCGAGGTCGATGAGGCCACGCACTTCTTCATCGTCCCAGTACATCGCAGCAAGTTCCGGTTCCTGCTGCAGCGCCTTATCGAGAGTCATGCCGATTTCAAACGGAATCTGCTTGGCAATACGATCAACGAAACCGTAGGGATGCCCCAGCACCCGACCCGTGTCGCGTATCACCGCCTTGGCCGCCATCGTGCCATAGGTAATAATTTGCGAAACACGTTCCCGCCCATAGCGTTCGGCTACGTAGTCAATGACGCGGTCACGTCCTTCCATGCAAAAATCGACATCGAAGTCGGGCATGGAAACGCGTTCGGGATTCAGAAAGCGCTCGAACAGCAGGTTGAAGC
>JAGRJB010000250.1 GCA_020442965.1 Pseudomonadales bacterium | reverse complement strand
TGCGTGTACCACTCACCTGGCTTGATCCCGCCGGTGTGACGGTCACGAAGACGTTCATCTTCAAACGCGGCACGTATCGGATCGACCTGGAATACGACGTTTCGAACCATACAGCCGCGCCATGGGCCGCTGCCTCTTACGGACAGATCCTGCGATTTGATCCACCCGTCGAGCGCTCGATGTTCAATGTGCAGAGCTATGCTTTCCGCGGCCCCGCGATCTACGACGGTGAGAAGTATCGCAAGCTCAAGATCGACAAGGACGAGGATCGAGCGCTGCAGATCGATGTGCAGGGTGGTTGGCTGGCCGCGCTGCAGCATCACTTCGTCAGTTCGTTCGTGCCAAACAAGGATTCGAAGTATCGGATCAGCTTGCGCTCCGAGGGCCGCCAGTACTTGCTCTCGGCGGTTGGGCCACTGACGACTGTCGCACCCAATAGCTCCGGCAAATTCACTGAGACGCTGTTCGTTGGGCCAAAACTGCAATCCGCGCTGACCGCCACCGCGCCGCAACTGGATCGCGTGGCGGATTACGGCATGCTGACCTTGCTCGCGCGACCTTTGTTCTGGTTGCTCGATCACGCACACCGGCTGGTCGGCAACTGGGGCTTTGCCATCATTCTCGTCACCGTTCTTCTGAAGCTTGTGTTCTACCCGCTGTCGGAGGCGTCCGGGCGTTCGATGGCCAAGATGCGTGCGCTGGCGCCACGGATCAAAGGCTTGCAGGAGTCTTACAAGGACGATCGCGAGAAACTCGGCCGAGCGATGATGGAGCTGTACCAGAAAGAGAAGATCAATCCGGTCGCCGGTTGCTTGCCGATGATCGTACAAATGCCGGTATTCATAGCATTCTATTGGGTGTTGTTAGAGTCGGTTGAGATGCGCCAGGCGCCGTTCATACTCTGGATCAACGATCTCTCGGCGCGCGATCCGTATTTCATTCTGCCAGCCCTGAACGGCCTGGCGATGTTCGCGCAATACAAAGTGAACCCGCCGCCGCCGGATCCGGTGCAAGCGAAGGTGTTTCAGTTCATGCCGATCGTGTTCTCGGTCATGTTCGCGCTGTTCCCGGCCGGGCTGGTGCTGTACTGGGTGACCAACACCGTGCTGTCGATGGCGCAGCAGTGGAATATCAACCGGCGAGTGGGTTTGCGGCCGAAGAAGGCTTGATTGCCTAGTGTCGCGTCGGGCCGCCTGATCGAGCCCTGAGGTCGCGCATTGCGTGTTTGAGCAGTCTGCGTACTGGCGGCGACGTGGCGCTTGCAACGTCGCGCAGCTTGATGTGCCGGAGGTTCTTACCCGTTCCCTCCAGCAGCGCGTCGGGGTCCGGTAGAGCGGCTCCATAATAGAAGCCCAGATTGACGTGACGGGCATGCACACCGATGTACGCGTAATGCTCGGACATTTTCCTTGGTCCGAAGCCATAGCTCAGAATTCGCTGCTTCGGCCACGCGAGCATCGTTGCATCGGGATGCAAGTCTGTGATTTGGGCGCACAGAATTCTAACAACATCGCGAAGCTGCCCGGGTGCGGCATCGACGATCGCTGCGATCTCTGCGTTCGGCATGGCTGCTGGCATGACGATGAGGGAATCCTTAGCTGTGCCGTAACGGAGCCGTGCTCACGCATCCATGCAAGCCAGACCGGCTAGCCTGCGTCGGCCGGGCAGGGCAGGTCAGTCGAAGATCCCATGAATCGGGAAATCGTCGCAAGCTGCACGGACATCCCGTGCTTCACGGCAGGCGATGCCAGCACTTTCGGCGCCGCCGCGGCCGCTAACGACATCAGCGGGACTCGCAGAGAGACTTGCTCGGCGAATCGCCTCGTGATCGTCGACAAAACGCGTCGTAGCGAATTCAGCACGTCTCCTCCGCGGCGCGCCGCAAGTGCCAATGCGATCGGTTGGTGTACGATCGCGTCCCTTGCAACCCGCCAGTCAATGGCATTCTTGAGCCCACCTGGAATGGCGCGCACCTTCCATGTCTTGGTCATAGATTGGGAGCTGGTCCCCCAGCCTGCAGATCGAGACGTCTACGCCGGTCGGCGCGCGCTCACAGAGTGCACTCAAGAGAATCGTGTTAGTTGACGCGGCGCGAACACTGCCCGAAATGTATAGAATTCTCATGCTCGGGATTCTAGCGCTCCTCGAAACGGCCTGGCGAGTCCTGATGGGCGGCAACGAGCGACGCGCAGCATGCGCTGCGGGGCGCTACTGGTGCGCTCGCTCCGGGCGAGTATGATCGAGGCAGTACCAAGAGGCGCTCCCGATGGCTCATGTCGACACGATTGTCGCTGCTGCAACGCCCGCCGGGCGCGGCGGTGTCGCGATCGTGCGCGTTTCGGGGCCCCGGGTACCGGAGATCGCTGCCACCTTGTTAGGCATTCTGCCACAGCCACGTACGGCCGTACTCACAGCTTTCCCGGATGAGCGTGGCGATCCGATCGATGTCGGCATCGCACTGTTCTTTCCCGGCCCGCATTCGTATACGGGCGAGCATGTGGTCGAGCTGCAGGGGCACGGCGGACCGGTCGTGGTCGAGAATCTGGTCGCGCGAGTGGTCGCGCTCGGCGCACGACGGGCACAACCGGGCGAGTTCACGCTGCGCGCCTACTTGAACGACAAGATCGATCTCGCGCAGGCGGAAGCTGTGGCGGATCTTATCGATGCCGGCTCGACCGACGCCGCGCGTGCGGCGATGCGCTCCCTGCAGGGCGAGTTTTCTACGATGGTGGCCGGGCTAACCGAAGCGGTGATCGAGGTTCGTACCTACGTTGAGGCAGCGATCGACTTCCCCGAGGAGGAAGTTGACTTTCTCGCTGACACCGAATTGGCTGCAAGGCTCGCGCATCTGCGCGAGCACGTCGCGGCCGTCGCTGCCAGCGCACGGCAAGGCCGGTTGCTGCGTGACGGCATGACGGTGGTGTTAGCGGGCAGGCCAAACGCCGGTAAGTCCAGCCTGTTGAACCGTCTCGCGGGTTACGACGCCGCGATCGTGACGCCGATCCCCGGCACGACGCGGGACGTCGTGCGTGAGCGCATCGCAATCGACGGCATGCCACTGCATGTCCTCGATACGGCCGGCTTGCGAGAAGCACAGGATGCCGTCGAGCATGAGGGCGTGCGACGTGCACATGCCGAGATGGCGAAGGCGGATGGTGTGTTGTTCGTCATCGACAGCGCCGCTGATCCTGAGGCGGGGGCGTACCATGCCGAGCGCGCAAGTCTGCCGGCCAACGTCCCGGTCACGCTGCTGTTCAACAAGATTGATCTGGTCGATGCGTTGCCGCTCGCGAATACCCAGAGCGGACCACGGCGGATTGCGGTGTCGGCGACGACGGGGCAGGGGCTGGAGTTGCTGCGCACACATCTCAAGCAGGCGATGCAATTTCAGACGCCCGAGAGTGGCAGCATCTCGGCGCGTCAGCGGCACAGCGACGCGCTAGCACGCGCCGCGCGTCATGTCGACGCAGCCGTGGAGTTGCTCAGGCAACGACGAGCCGGTGAATTGATGGCCGAAGAGTTGCGCGCCGCACAGCGCGCCCTCGATGAGATCACTGGCGTGTTCTCGAGTGACGACCTGCTCGGCAGGATCTTCGGTTCGTTTTGCATCGGTAAGTAGTGTCTTGGGTCAGTTGTTACCAATGCAGTTCAGCCGCAAAATCAGTCTACCTCACGATCAACGTGCGTCGCTGTACGAGTTGTTTGGTGACGCCGTCGATCGGGTGCAGATCGTCGAGCATTCCTGGTTTGTTTGGTGACGCCGTCGATCGGGTGCAGATCGTCGAGCATTCCTGGTTTG
>JAGRJB010000249.1 GCA_020442965.1 Pseudomonadales bacterium | reverse complement strand
AGGATCTTCGGCCGCTCGGCCGTCGGTCGGTAGAATGAAGCCATCATCAGGTGCAAGTTCACGGTGAGCGAATTCATGGCGACGACTTCGCGTGCCTGGGCGCCGGTCACCGCTTGCAATCCGCGAGTCGCGAACGTGTGGTAGTCGATCCACGGACGCTGCGCTGTGTGGTGACCGAGTACCGCGAGGCGCGACCAGTCGGCCAGCTCTTCGCTCACGAGATCGAGCGCCGCGAGCGGCGCTGGGCCTAACGAGTGGCCGGCAAAATACAAGAGCGGCGTACCATCGGCTTTGCGCGGCAGCGCGAACTTGCGTCGCCACGGCGACAGCGAATCGTTCTCGTCGAGCGTGGCGGCGTGCTGCTCGGCCTTAGGTGCCAGTGAGTTCATCTGCGGTAAGGGAATACGATTGGCTGGCTGGGAACGGCATCGCCGCCGATGGCCGGCACCGCTAACAAGAGTGCGTAGTCGCCGTCGACCACTTCATCTGGCACGAATGCGAGTTCGGTAATCGTGCTTGCCGGTCTCGCTACATCAGCAGCGTCGTGACTCATGGCCGGCAGTCCAAAGAAGATCCGGTGGCCCGTGAGTTTGCCATCGTCCTGCAGACGATCAAAGGAGGGGATGTCGAGCACGACGTGCTGAATGTTCTGCGCAACCAGCCATCGGGCCGCTTGTTCGGTGAAGTAGGGTGGCATGACGTCGAGGTAGCTGCCCGATCGCTTGGCGGGATCATTCGGTAGCGTACGAATGATTAGCGCGCGCGGCTCGAACGCGCGGGCGCGGACGAAAGCTGCGCGCAGTCGTCGTTCTGTTATCAGCGTATCCGTTCCCCACGGCGCGGGTATCGTGCTTTCACGAGTCTCACGCACCGCTTCAGGCGTCACACTGATCAGCGCGGCGGGCAGCAGACCCTTCGGTACCGCGCGCCACGCATCGGTTGGCGCGTGCAGCAGGTGCGCGACCGTTTCAGTGTGTGTTCCAGTCCCATGGGGCGTGAGCGTGATCGAACGGCAGTTCGCGCTCGCGCCGGTAGCCACCTCGCCGCTGAACGAACCCACGGTATGCGGCTGCGACGCAGGCGCCGGAGCACCGAACGCCTGCGGACCGGGTGAATGGAAGTCGTTTGGGATCGCAAGAGAAGCCCCGCGATCCAGATCAAAGGCGTGGTCGTGGCCAGCAATATTGAGTTTTGCAATCATCGTTGGTCGAATGTTAAGCGCTCAGTAGCCTGATCTCACGCCAGATTGCGCGATTGTCGCAGTGTGGCGTCAGGGGCTCGCGGCCCGAATGGCATCCGCGTAATCTGTCGATATCGTGAACAGGGCAGGCGCCATGTACGGCGCCAATCTGCTGGAGGCTCCTTTGCTGCGCATCGTCATCATTGCACTCTTGTCACTGTCGCTCGCCGCGTGTAGCGGGCACCGGATCTGGCCCTTCGGCAAGAAGGCACCGCAAACGCCTGAAACCTCGAGCGTTCTCGTATTTGAGGGGGGCGAGAACATCCCGCAGTATTGGCAACGCAACGCAGTCGTTATCGATTTGCAGGGGGTCGCAGGCGCCGGTCATCTGGCTGCCAAGCTCGCCGCAGGACATTCCTGGCCGCCACGGATCAAATTGCGGGTGCGCGCCGGGAGTTTCGGCGAGCTCGAAGTGCGAGGCGCGCAGCGCATCATATTGCCAAATCCGCCGGATCGAACCGAGCTGATCGAACTTGACCTGCCCCCGGCGGTGTACCGGCATGACACGCCGCAGCTCGACATCAGCTGGCGTTCCCGTCAGCTGCCGGCGGAGGATTTACCCGCGCCGGGCAGTTGATAGCCAACGCACGGCACCTGAATCGGCGGGCGTTCGTCGTCGTCGAGATCTACCGCCGTCAAAGCGCCGCCCCAGACGCAACCGGTGTCGAGTGCTAACAGATTACGCTGCTGCATGAGGCCGAGCGTCGACCAATGCCCGAATACGACACGCGTTGCCGCACTCGCTCGGTTGCGGTGCGCGTACCACGGCGCATAGTCCGCTGGTGCCGCGTCCGGTGTGCCCTTGAAGTCGAGGTCGACCAGGCCATCCGCTGTGCAGATCCGCAATCGGGTGAGCGCGTTGACGACGAAGCGATCTCGTTCGCTCGCAGTTAGCGATTCGTCCCAGCGGTCGGGCTCGTTGCCGTACATCTTGCCGAGGAAAGTCGCCGGATCGCGCAGCAAGTGGACACGCGTCGCCCTCGCCAGTTCATCGGCCCGCTCGGCCGACCACTGCGGCACGAGACCAGCGTGGACTAGCAATTCGTCACGTTCGGTATCGTGGTGTACCAGTGGCCGCTCCAGCAGCCACTGCAGCAATTGGCTGCATTGCTTATGCGCTAACAACGCGCTCAGCGTGTCGCCTCGTTTCAGGTTGTGCTGCTTGCAGAAGTACACGGCCAGCAAATGCAAGTCGTGATTGCCCAACACCAGCGTCGCGTTGGCATCGAGAGAGTGCACGAGTTGCAAGGCGCCGAGAGAGTCGGGTCCGCGATTGACGATATCGCCTGTGAACCACAGTTGGTCACGGTCCGCACTGAAGCGAATCTTTTTCAGTAGCTCCGCAAGTTCGGCGCGACAGCCTTGCAGGTCGCCGATGGCATAGCGCGCCATTGGCCGTGCCGCCTAGTGCAAGACACCTGGAATAGCGAGCCGAAAGGCGGGAATGGGCGCATCGAACTCGGCGCCGTCGTCGGCGACCATCTGGTAGCTGCCGTGCATCGAGCCGACCGGCGTTTCAAGTACCGCGCCGCTCGAGTAGCGGAAGCCCTGGCCGGGCTCCAGGTGCGGTTGTTCGCCCACGACGCCGTCGCCACGCACTTCCTGCACCTTGCCGTTGGCATCGGTGATGATCCAATGGCGGGTGAGTAGCTGCGCGGGTTGCGGGCCCTCGTTGCGAATCGTGATCGTGTACGCGAATACGTAGCGCGAGTCCTTCGGCTCCGATTGCTCCTCGAGATAAGCTGTTTCGACGTCGATCAGGATCTTGCAGACAGTGGTGGTTGTCATGGTGACTCCGAGTCTAGCGCAGAATGTGCCACTGAATCGCGCTCGCTGTGGGCGGCGAGGCGCGCAAAGTCTGCCGGTGCCAGCGTTTCGGCGCGCGATCCTGGATCGATGCCGCACGATTCGATGCCCGCCGCATCCACGAGGCCGCGTAGGGCGTTGCGCAGCGTTTTCCGTCGCTGCGAGAAACCGGCGGCTACCAAACGCGCAAATCCGGGTGGCACTTCGAACGCCGGGAGGCTTCGCATCTGCACGCGAACGACGGTTGACCAGACCGCCGGTGGTGGCGTGAATGCGTCCGGACTCACGTCGAACAGACGGCTGATCTCAGTGTAGGGGGCGAGCATGACGGTCAGCCGACCAAAGTCTTTGGAGCCGGGCGTCGCCACCATGCGATCGACAACTTCTTTTTGCAGCATGACATGCAGGTCCGAGACCGCGTCGCGTTGCTCGAGCAACCTGAACAACAGCGGTGTCGAAATATTGTAGGGCAGATTGCCGACGACACGTAGCGGACCGCCGCGCCGGGCCGCGAGCGCCGCCAAGTCGAATTTCAGTGCGTCGGCTTCGTGCAGGTGGAAGCCGGGTCGGTCGGCCAACTGCCGGCGCAGTTGTTCGGCAAGATCCCGATCGATCTCGATCGCGTCGAGCGAGTCGGTGCAACCGAGTAGCGCAGTAGTAATTGCGCCGCGTCCAGGGCCGATCTCGACCAGCCGATCCGTCGGCTGCGGCGCGACGGCCGCGACGATCCGCTCAATCGCGCCGCGGTCGTGCAGAAAATGTTGGCCAAACCGCCTGCGCGTCACGCTCATGCGACAGCGCTGGCACGCGCGCGTCGGCTCAGGTCCGCGGCGAGTCGCACGGCTGCCACGAGGCTGCCGCTATCGGCGCGACCCGTCCCGGCGAGATCGAGTGCGGTCCCGTGGTCCACGGATGTGCGGACAATGGGTAGACCCAGCGTGACGTTGACCGCGTGGCCGAAGCCAGCATGCTTCAGGACCGGCAGGCCCTGATCGTGGTACATCGC
>JAGRJB010000248.1 GCA_020442965.1 Pseudomonadales bacterium | reverse complement strand
CTGATGCTGATGGGCATCGTCGGCAAGAACTCGATCCTGCTGGTTGATTTTGCGATTGAATCGATCCGTGCCGGCACCGATCGAGCCACCGCTCTCATCGATGCAGGACACAAGCGTGCGCGCCCTATTGTCATGACAACGGTAGCGATGGTCGCCGGAATGCTGCCGATCGCCGCCGGACTCGGTGGCGACAAGAGCTTCAATCAGCCGATGGCGATCGCCGTGATTGGCGGCTTGATCACCTCGACCGCGCTGACCTTGGTGGTGGTGCCGGCGGCCTTTACCATCATTGACGACATCGAACGCTGGATAGGACCCAAATTCGCGCTGTTGCTCAACAAGGATCATGCTCAGGACCGCGAGCGACTGGCAACTGCGCCAGGCCGATGAGCGGGAAAACCGTGATTACTACTTGAAGTCGCTCGAGAGCTGCAACCACAGCTTGGTGCTGTCGGACCCGAAGCTGTCGGCATTGTAACTGGCGCCCTTCAGCAACAAATCGAGCCGCGATCCGATCCGCCAACCGACCGACGCATCGAGCTCAGTGCCGTAGTCGCGACCCACGGCTTCGGCCTGGAAGTCGTGCCAGACCACCTGGGCCGTCGTCTTCCCCCACTTGCCCGTCACGCCGATATACCGGTCTTCGATTCCCTGCGGGGGCGTAGTCAGAAACTTGTCTGCCCAGCCCTGAAATGCATGCAGTGTGGCGAGCGGCGTCTGGAAGCTGCGACCTGCTCGATTGGCGTCACCACTCAAGGTCTCCTGCCCCAAGCGCAGCGTGACGGGCCCACGTGTGCCGGAAACCTCGATCAACGTATAGTGCGCTGAGTAATCGATCGGATTGTCAGCGTAGTCGTCCTGCCCAGCATAGGCTAACGACCACGCCAGTGCCGTCGCGCTGAACTGGTGCGTGCCAGTCCACTGTGCACCGAGCGTACGCTGCGAAGTAGTCGGAGCGTTGTCGACGTCGAGCAGAAGTCCCAGCGCTATCACCTTGCCCCAGTTCTTGAGGTCCCAGGCGGCATGAACGACATGTCCGTCGGTGCGCAGATCCGGCGCCGGCACGCCGTTGTCGGGACCGAACACACGATTGACGTTGTTGATATAGGCATAGGTAAACGCCGTCAGCGGTAGCCGCTTGGTGCTCCACAGCAAGCCATCGTAGGTCTGTTCGTTCTGGCG
>JAGRJB010000247.1 GCA_020442965.1 Pseudomonadales bacterium | reverse complement strand
GGCGGCGAGTTCGGCATGGGTGCTGAGATCGGCATCTCGACCGATCGCTTTCATGCTCGCGGCCCGGTGGGCGTCGAACAGCTGACGAGCTACAAGTACGTGGTGCAAGGATCCGGGCAGGTTCGACCTTAGTACCCGACTGTGCCCGCAGAGCCTCCCTGGGTCGGCGATCTCGACGGGTATCGCCTGGATTTGTGTCCGTGGCCGATTAGCTGTATATCGTGGTCCATGTTCCTGGCTGGTCGAACGGCGCTTGTGGTCATCGCCGCATTGGTTGCGGTGAAACCGCTCATGGCGTGCTGTCTCAATGGCGACGTGGTAGGCGAGTCTCGCGTAACGACAAGTCCTGCACCGCACTGCCATCAAGATTTGGGTGGTTCGGAACACCGCAAGTCGCCCAGCTGTTGCGATTGCGATACAGCCGCCATGTCATCAACCGATCGGTTGATGTCTGTGGTACCGCCTGGCGTCGATCAGTTGGTACTGGTTTCCATCGAGAGGCAGATCGTCCCGCGGGTCGAGCAGCGGGTTCTCCCGTTCGAGACGGGACCGCCCGACGCGCAGCCTGGCAGTCTAAAAACACCGGTTACCCTGAAGCAGCGACTGTTGATTTGAGCTGAGACCGGCCGCGTGCAGCCGCACGTTGGCGCGTTGGCTTTCGTTCCGGCTCATTCGCAGGATCCGCTCATGCTCGCGTTGATTTACCGCTCAGCGGCACTAACTATTTGGTTGGCATGCATTGCCGTGCACGCACGTGCGCAGACGTTCGCGGAGCTCGAACACCGACTAGGTGAGCACCCGTCGCTGCAGGCCCTTGGCTTCCAGGCCGAGGCCGATCGCGAACGAGCGGTTGCGGCGCGGGCACTCCCGGACCCGGTCGTGACGATCGGGGTCAACAATCTGCCGTTGCAGGACCCGTCTTTCGATACCTATCTGCCGACTCACAAGGCCATCGGCGTGCGGCAGCAATTCCCGAGCGGTGCGGAGCGCCAGGCTCGATCTGCCGCGGCGCTCGGCCGCGTTGCCGAGACCGATGTCATGGGCGAGGCTCGTTTTGCGCAACTACGGCGGGACTTGATTGTCAGTCTCATCGACAAGCAGCGGATCGCACGCCAACAGGAATTGCTGGCTGCCCGCGAGGCCAAGCTCGTGGAGTTGATCGGTGTCGTCGATGCGGAGGTCAGCGCTGGCCGTCCGGCGGTGTTTCGTCTGGCAGAGATCGAAGCAGACCGTGCCGTTGTCGCGACCATTCTGGCGGAACTCACGGGACAAATGGCAGACGCCGACGCGCGCCTGATCGAATTGGTGGGCGATGTTCCGGCGACGCCGCCGCCCAAGCTGCCGGCGCTCGAGTGGTCTGGCGATGTTGATGACTTCTATGCCGTCAGAATCGCCGCCGCCGCCATCGTCGTATCCGACGCGGCAGTGGATCAGGCCGCAGCGGCCTGGAAGCCCGAGTGGGGCGTGCAGCTGACCTACCAACAGCGCGAGCCCGGCAACGGCCGAATGGGCTCGACTTTTGCCGGTGATGACTGGGTCTCAGCCGCCGTGACCTTCAATATTCCACTGTGGGGCAAGTACAATAAGCATCCGGCACTGCGTGCCGCACAAGCGAACCGGCAAGCGGCGCGCAGCCGGCTGCAAGCCGCGGCGCGCACTGCGGCGGCGGAATACTCGCAGTACCGAGCCGTGCAGCGAGCGGCCGACGCGAGCTATGCAGCGCAGGAGTCGCAAGTTCTTGCCATCGAGAATCGGATCAAGAACCAGCTCGCGATCTATGAATCAGGCGTTGGCGACTATGCGCCCATTATCGACGGCGAAATCGCCATTCTGAAGCTGCGCGCCGATCAGGCTGC
Source organism: Pseudomonadales bacterium (assembly GCA_020442965.1). Taxonomy (GTDB): domain Bacteria; phylum Pseudomonadota; class Gammaproteobacteria; order Steroidobacterales; family Steroidobacteraceae; genus CADEED01. The sequence goes on along the minus strand of JAGRJB010000247.1, from coordinate 3,158 downwards.
CGCGTCGGCCCGTTCGGCCGCCGCCATCGCCAGCCGCAACGCGCTCCTGGGGCAGCCATGAAACCAATTGCATTCGTTCTCAGCTCGGTACTGACGCTGATGTTAGTAGCCTGTGGCAATCAGTCGACCGCAGAACTAACGAACAACACGACAGCCGACCCGTCAGGCTCCGCGAGCGAGGCGCAGCTCTATACCTGCTCGATGCATCCGCACTATGTTTCGACCGACCCGAACGGCACCTGTCCGATCTGTGGCATGAAGCTCGTGCCGGTGCCGCGTGGCGCCGCCGCCGTTGCTGATGGCGCGGTCGCCGTCGCGCCCGAGATGATCCAGACGATGGGCGTTCGAACGGTTCCAGCCAGCCTGGAATCGTTCGGGCGGACGGTGCGCGCGTTTGGCGCGGTACAGTCGGACGAACGACTGCAGCACGCCGCTGTTGCGCGCTTCGAGGGTTGGATCGAGAGTCTGACGGTACGCGCCGTCGGCGATCCGGTGCGTGTCGGCACACTCCTCTATAAGATTTACAGTCCGGAGTTGATAGCCGCGCAAAAAGACTACCTCAACGCACTCGAGGTGAACAATCCGCGGCGGCTTGCGGCCGTACAGCAGCGCCTGCGCTCGCGCGGCATGCAGGCATCAGCGATCAGTGCATTGACGAAATCGCGGCAGATCATCGAGCGCGTGCCTGTGTACGCCGAGGGGTCGGGGATTGTCGCCGAGCTGGCGGTGCGCGAAGGTGACTACGTCAAACCAGGCACGCCGATTCTGCGCCTGCAGTCGTACAGTCGGGTCTGGGTGCTTGCGTCGATTCCGGAGCAGGATGTGGTGCACATCACCGCCGGCTTGCCCGTACAACTGAGCATCCCAAGCGCGCCGGGTGCACCTGCCGAGGGACGGGTTGACTATGTTTATCCCACGATCGATCCACGTACGCGCACGGCCAAGGTCCGTATCGTCGTGCCTAACAATAGCGCCCAGTTGCGACCGGGGGCCTATGCTGATGTCAGCATTGCCCTGGATGCAGAGCCGCGGCTATCGGTGCCCACGGCAGCGATCCTCCGCGACAGTCGCGGCGCACATGTCATCGTCGCGTTGGGTGCGGGGCGGTTTGCCGCGAAGTCGGTGCGCACCGGCCTCACGGCTGACGGCCGCACCGAGATCGTGGGCTCGTTGTCGCCCGGTGAACAAGTGGTGGCCAACGGCCAGTTTCTGCTCGATTCTGAGGTGAATCTGCGCACCGGGCTCGCGTCACTGCCGAGCGTGATCGCGGCCGATACGCCGCTGTCACAACTGCCGATGGACGCGACAACTTTGGCGGAGATAGATCACTTCACCGACATGGCAATTTATTTCCATGAAGCGCTGACCGACGGTGAGCGTATAAATCCGTCATTTGTCGATCCGGCGATCGCACTAGGCGATGAGCTGGCGCGACGGTTTGCCGGTACACGTCTCATCGCCGTCATCGAATCGAGTCAGGCGGCGCTGCGCCAGGCAAAGGTCGCGGCGGCGGGTGCGCCGCTCGCCGCGCAGTTGCAGCGCCTGATGGCGGCGTTGACGCCATGGTTGCTCGAAGGCGCGCCCCAACATTATCAACAGGCGGGCGTCAGGCTGTTCCGTGATCGCGAGTCTCGGCAGTTGTGGCTGCAACGGTCGGCGACCCCGCGTAACCCCTATGGTGCCGGCGCGACAGAGGCTGTCGCCTGGCCCAACCCGACGAAGACGACGCGAGACCCCACCGCCGTGCCGGCTGTTACTAACGATCCGCATGCCGGACACCAGCACTAGTAACACGGCACTGGCGCAACGATATGTCGCAACCCAATACAGAAGATCTCGCCGGGCGCGACCCATCCCAGTCCGGCGTCGCCAGGCTGATCGCCTGGTCGATCCGCAATCAGCTGATCGTGCTGACGTTGACGGCGGCCCTTGCGGTGAGTGGCTGGCTGGCGCTTGAGCGCACGCCGCTCGATGCGATCCCCGATTTGACCGACACGCAGGTCATCATTCGAACCGACTTTCCGGGGCAGAGCCCGCAGATCGTCGAAGATCTGGTGACGTATCCGCTCTCTACCAATCTGCTGGGCCTACCTCGAACCAAGGATGTGCGTGGCACGTCCATGTTTGGCACCAGCTTTGTGTACGTCATATTCGAAGATGACGTCGATCTTTACTGGGCCCGCTCGCGGGTACTCGAAGCGCTGTCCCGACTAGGGACGAAGCTGCCGCCGAATGCCGTGCCGCAAATGGGGCCAGATGCGACCGGCGTGGGTTGGGTTTATCAATATGCGCTGGTTGACAGGACCGGCCGGACCGATCTTGCCCAGCTACGATCACTGCAGGACTGGTTTCTCAAGCTGGAACTGGCCGGCGTCGAGGGCGTGGCCGAAGTCGCATCGGCGGGTGGCTTCGTGCGCGAGTACCAGGTGCTGATCGATCCCAATCGTTTGCGCGCCTACGACGTTCCGTTGCGACGCGTGGCCGACGCCGTGCGCAGTGCATCGAGTGAAGTCGGTGGACGCGTCTTCGAGCAGGGCGAAACCGAATACATGATCCGCTCGTCCGGGTACGTCAGCGATGCGCGAAAACTGGAGCAAGTAGTGATACTCGCCGAGAACGGCACGCCAGTGACGCTGGCGGACGTCGCGCGCGTTGTGGTCGGTCCGGCGCTGCGCCGCGGGGTCGCGGAACTCAACGGCGAGGGTGAGACGGTCGGCGGCGTGGTCATTATGCGCAATGGCGAGAACGCGCTGCAAGTGATCGAACGAGTCAAGGCCAAGCTCGCGCAGTTGCAGCGTGGGCTGCCGGCCGGCGTCGAAGTTGTTACAGTCTACGACCGCGCGCCGCTGATCGAAGGGGCCGTCGACTACCTCCAAGGTAAGCTGCTCGAAGAGGGGATTGTCGTTGCGCTGGTGATTCTCGTGTTCCTGCTGCACGTGCGCTCGTCGTTCGTGGCCATCATCACCTTGCCCCTGGGGGTGCTCGGCGCTTTTCTGATCATGTCGTGGCAAGGCGTCACGGCCAACATCATGTCACTCGGCGGCATCGCGATCGCTATTGGTGCCATGGTGGATGCGTCAATCGTCATGGTGGAGAACGCGAGCCGTAAGCTGTCGGAACTCGGCGTCAAGCCCGACCCCCGACAGCGCTTGCAGGTG
>JAGRJB010000246.1 GCA_020442965.1 Pseudomonadales bacterium | reverse complement strand
CTATCCCACCATCAGCATTCAACAGGAAGGGATGACGACGCCGATCGGCGAGTTTTTCTACGAGCTTGCGAATGGTACCGCCACCAAGTTTCGCGTGAAGAGCGGCTTCCAGTTAGGTGTACGCATTGCGGTATCGCCCTTTCCATTCGATGACGACGCTACCTTCAATTCGGTCAGCAAGAACGCCGCGATCTTGTTCAAGAAGGGCATTCCCGAGGAAGTGCACATCGAGGACGTGAAACAGATCGACGGCCAATGGTATGTGGCCGGCACCTCCGGTGTGGTCCTGATCGTATGTGGGCTCGGCCAGACTATGCGCCAGGCCCAGGCTCAGGCCTATGCGCGCGTGCGCAACATCATGATTCCGGACATGTACTATCGGGATGACATCGGCGAACGCTGGTTCGAGGATCACGACAAGCTACACACCTGGGGCTATTTGCGTGAGGCGTGAGAACGCGTTCAGATGCGGCTAGCGCATGGCGTCGTTGGCGTCGCTGGTTACGGCCTGGCCGGTCTCGCGGTCGTGTCCCTGCTGCTTGGCGGCTACCTGGCTCTACACACGCTCACGTTCAACGATGACGCGCGCCGGACCAGAGGGACGGTCGTGGGTTACTTCGAGAGCGTGGCTGATGGCAAGCGGCGCTATTCTCCATGCATCGCGTTTACCGCGGCAAGTGGCGAGCGCGTGGAGTTTCGCGGTCAACTGAGCGCGAGCAGCAAGCTGCTGGGCGAGGGCAGTGCTGTGCCGGTTCTGTATCTTGCGACCAACCCTGCGATTGCACGAGTCGATCTGTTCGTACACAACTGGTTAGGCGCCACCGTCGCCTTGGTTCTCGGAGCGAGCGCCGCAATCATGGCGTTTGTACTGGTGCGATCAGCCAAGCGGGAACTGGCGTAACGTACGCCTTGGCGCGTGCCGCTACTTGTCCCATTTCGCCTTGTTGCTCGATGAAGGCGGCAAGCGTCCGCAGTGCAATCCGGCATCGACCATCAGCACCTCACCCGTGACGGCGCTTGCGCCCTCGAGGAACCACACGAGTGCTTCGGCAATCTGCTCGGGCGTGGGCACCATCTTGAGAGGCACCATGTCGGCGGCGGCTACCAGGAATTGCTGATACTGCTGCGGCGTCATGCCACCCTGCAACCAGCGCGTCTGGATGGCGCCGGGCGCCACTGCGTTGATGCGGATCTCGGGACCCAGCACTAACGACAGCGACTGCGTCATCATATTGAGCGCGGCCTTGCTGGCGGCGTAAGCCATCGACGAAGCAATACCGGTGATGCCGCCGATCGAAGAATTATTCACGATCGACCCGCCACCGGTCTTGCGCATGAATGGGGCGACGGCGCGCACCATCTGATAGGCGCCCACCACGTTCACGCGATAGATCCCCAAAAAGTCGTCGGCACTCAAACCGTCGAGATTCTCGTACGGATTGAACTTGGTCTTGGCGGCATTATTGATGAGATAGTCGAGCCGCCCCCACTTATCGAAGGCTGCCTGCGCCATGCCACGGCATACGGACTCCTCGCCGATGTCCCCTTGGTAGACGATCGTCTCAGCTGCGGCAGCTTCGCAGTGCTGCTGCGTTTGTTCGGCTTCCTGCTTGCTCTTGGTATAGTTGATGACCACATTGCAACCGCGCTGCGCAAGCATCAGGGTCGCGGCGGCGCCGACACCCGTGGCAGATCCGGTGACAATGGCGACTTTGCGATCACTGTGCGTCATAAGAACATCCTCGCGAGGCTAACAGGCGAGCGCGGCAGTGCCGGGCACGAGATTGCTTCATGATACAGAGCTGTGCGCCGGCGCGTCTCCAGTAGACGGTCAGGACGTTCGGCAGCTGGCGTAAGCTACCAGTACCCGCGAAGGGACTCCGGTATTCTGGCTGCCTGGTCTATCCAGGCGTTACCCGAAAACTCTGTGAAGGAAGTCGTCACATGGCCTACCGCGACATGCGAGCGTTTCTGGCTCATCTCGAAACCCAGGGTCAGCTCAAGAGGCTGTCCATGCCGTTCAAAGCGAGGCGCGGAGATTCCGAGCTTCAGGCGCTGATGCGCTACGTGTGCGACAAGGAAGGCCCTGCATTGATCCTCGAGCACTGCGAGGGCGTCAATACCAAGGGCGTGCCTCTGGTGTTCAATGCCTTTGGTACGCGTGAACGTACGGCGATGACGCTTGGACTGACCGATTGGCGGGCGGTCAAGATTCGTCACGCGGAGGTCCTCAACGATCCATCTCGCTGGATCGAACCGAAGATCGTCGATCGCAGCAAGGCTCCCTGCAAAGACGTCATTATCAAACCGGGCGACGTCGCAATCGACAAACAACTGCCGCACGTCTGGTTTGGCAAGGAGGGTCCCTCCTACCTGACCAACGCGATCACCATCTCGCGTGACCCCGAGACCGGCAGCCGTAACGTGGGTTGGTATCGCTTTACGCAGTTCCTGGATGCTACCCATCCACTCGGTGAGAGCTACGATCCCAAGCGCGCCAAGACCGATCTCGCGGCGTTCTATTGGTGGCAGCCGCCGATGTCCGACATAGGTCGGCATGTATTCAAGGCCGCGCAACAGGGCAAGCGATTGCCGGTCGCCATCGCCTGTAGCGCGGAACCTGCGATCCACGTCGGCGCTGCGACCGGCATGATCGGCGACGAAGCGGCCTTCGCGGGCGGCTTGCGTGGCGAGGCCATCGAGATGGTGAAGTGCGAGACCAACGACCTAGAAGTGCCGGCGACATCGGAGTACGTGCTCGAGGGTGAAGTCATATTCGATGAAGCCGAGACGATCGGCTGGCACAGCAATCCGGTGGGCTATTATGATCGCGCGCAGCGCTTTCCGATCGTGCGTATCAATTGCATCACGCACCGCAAGGACCCGATGTGGTACGCGACCATGGAGATGGTGCCGCCATTCGATCACAATTATCTCGCCTTGCTACCCGTGGAGGCGGAAGTATTCGCCGATCTCAGGCGCAAGATTCCCGAAGTGCGCGATGTCGCGTGCACACCTAACATGACTTACATCGTGCAACTGTCGATCGACGGCGCGCAAAAGCCGCATCCGGAGTTTGGCAAGTACATCCTGCACGCGGTTTGGGGGTCGGCCGGTCGCTGGGGACGCACCGCCAAGCTCGTGATCGTGGTCGGTCCCGACGTCGATCCATATGATCTCAAGCAGGTGGAGTGGGCTATCGCCACCCGCTGGCAGCCGGTGCAGGATTCGATCGTCAACCCATCCGGCCAGGCGTTCGTCCTGGATCCGTCATGCGAGAAGTCGCCGCAATTCGGCGCGTTTCGGTCCGAGCAGTTAGGCATCGACGCGACCATCAAGATCCCGGAGCGTTTTACCGAGTACCCGGAGGTCTCGAATGCGCTACCCGAAGAAGTTGCCGCGATCGCCAAGAAGCTGAATGGCATCGTCTGAGTTCAGCCAGGCGAATTGCGGGCAGCGATAGAGCGCGACGGGTGGCCAAGAGCAGGCAATCGCGTCGTGCCCCGGGCGAGCGCTTCGATCGCGCATATTACGAGCGGTTCTATTTGAATTCGCGTACTGCGGTGACGTCGCGCACCGAGATGCGAGCGCGAGCGCGGCTGATCACCGCGTTCGTCGATCACATCGGGCTACCTGTCAGGCGCGTGCTCGATGCCGGCTGTGGTATCGGTTTGCTGCGCGCGTCGCTCAAACGCAACTGGCCGCGCGTGGACTATGTGGGACTCGAGACGAGTGAGTTCTTGTGCACACGGTATGGCTGGCAGCGGGGTTCACTCACCAACTGGCGTGCATCCGAAGCTTTCGATCTGGTCATCTGCTACGACGTCCTGCAGTATCTGGACGATCGGGATGCGGCCCGCGCGCTTGCGAATCTGGGGCGACTTTGTCGCGGCGTCCTATATACGACCGCACTAACGACCCAGGATTGGCAGCGCAACTGCGATCAGTCACGCACCGATCAGGACGTTTATCTGCGTTCCGGCGATTGGTATCGCCAGCGACTCAGGCGTTCCTTCCGGCCGGTCGGCGCGGGACTCTGGTTGCGTCGCGGCGCGCCGCTGATTACCTGGGAGCTGGAGGTGGCCTGAGCCAATTCACGATCGGGATCGTTCCGTCGCACCGCAGCAACGACGAATGCTTCCCGGAGAACTGGCTTTGTCCGCGTTCGCCGACCACTAAGTCATTGATTCAATAGCAAGGCTGTGACGCGTGTCGCACTTTTCGATGGCAAAAGGCTCGATTCGTCGCTTGCCGCTGACAGATGCTGCCTAGCCGGGCGCCCGCCTGCCGATACCCTCGAGCCCGAGTTTTCGCATACCCGCAACTGATTGATATTTAACATTAATCAAATTGTGGCACGACAGTTGCTCTAGTCCTGGTGGGGATGCGGGGCTCACGGAGAGCCTGCGCGACTTTTCAACCAGGAGAAATGGAAATGATGATCAAGACCCTTAGCTGCGCTTTGGCGCTCACGCTGCTGTCGACCGCTGCCATGGCGGCTGACGGCGATCAGAAGACCGAAGGTGCTGCGCAGGCTGCTCAGCCCGCCACTTTTGATGCATTGGACGCCGACAAGGATGGTCGCGTGTCGTTGACGGAAGCAGCGGCTGATCCTGCTGTGACGGAAGGCTTCTCGACGGCTGACAAGAATGCCGACGGCTACCTCGATGCCGAGGAGTTTGCTGGCATGACTGCGCCGCAGCAGAAGTAAGTAGACGACTGACCGGCGGCGAGCGGCGATTCCGCTGCTCGTCGCCGGGCTTCTAATCCCAGTATCTCCGCATACCGCTCGTCACAGCCGGCGCAGCGGCCGCGCGAGCTGCACCAGCGCAACGACGCCCCATCGATACGCGGCCAAAAGACGCCGGCGGGATCCGCGTCGATCTCCCGCAATAGTTGCAATATGCTGCGACTGCCGCTCAGTACGGCGCCGCCCTTCGCCCCTCGATAGCGCCGCCAGTGGGCACTCGCCGCGCGCGCCAGCTCGTGCCGAGAGCTGCCATCAGATTGATAGAGACGCCATTCGCCGTGTGCCGTGATGTAGCGTAGTTGAGCGAGCGGAACGCGGCGCATCGTGCCCGGTACGCCGCAAATCGGCCGGAGCTCGAACAAGATCACCCGATCCACCGATAACTCGAATCCAAGCTGCACGACGTGCCGCGTAGAAGGCGGGCAGATGCGCCCACAGTAGCGCTGCAACAGCCGCTCAGCCAGGTGCCGGGTATGCTGAGGTATGGTGTTCATACTGCCGCTGGCTAGCGTAGTGTGGCCGCCGCACGTGAGGTCATAGGATAGGTTCCGGTGACACGCTATCCTTGTATCATGACGCACCCATTTCCCCTACCAGTCGACGCCGTACTGACTCCGCCGAGTCACCGCGACATGCGTGCCGCCGTATTCGCCGCGCTTCCACCGCGCCGCGCACCGCTCGCCAAGCGCGTGTTCTGGTGGGCGGTCCTTGGGCTGGCCAGGTTTGCGGTCGGACGCAAGCTGTTGTTAGCACTGCGCGGCCGCTGAGCGGTTGTTCCGACACATAGGGAAAAGATGCGTAGCACGCTGATTTTATTGGGCCTTGTCGCTGGCCTTGGACTCACCGTGCAGGTGGGCATGAACGCCGCGATCCGCGACGCAACGGGGAGTGCCGGCTTTGCATCACTCGTCAACTTCTGTGTGGGGATCGTTGCACTGCTGGGATTTGTGCTGCTGATGCGTACGCCGCTGCCGAACGCCCAGGTCCTCGGCGCACTGCCCGCCTGGGTTTGGCTGGGCGGTCTCTTTGGCGCGCTGTATGTGGCGAGCGCCACCGTCATCGGACCTGCGCTGGGTGGCACGATGCTGCTCGCACTCACCGTGCTCGGCCAGCTGAGCGCGGCCCTGATCGTCGATCATTTCGGCTGGCTGGGTTTCCCGCAGCATCCGCTGACCTTTTCGCGGATCATTGGCGTGCTGCTGCTGCTCGCCGGAACCTGGTTGATCGCCAAGGTATAGTTACCGCATGTCCACGCTCCCCGCTCGCGTACCGGTGACGGTACTCACAGGTTTTCTCGGCTCCGGCAAGACAACGCTGCTCAACCGTATCCTCACGGAACGGCACGGCAAACGCATCGCGGTTATCGAGAACGAGTTCGGTGAGGTTGGTGTCGATCATCAACTTGTCATCGGCGCTGAAGAAGAGATTTTCGAAACTAACAACGGCTGCATTTGTTGCACCGTGCGTGGCGATCTGATTCGCATCCTCAATCAGTTGCTGAAGCGTCGCGACAAGTTCGACTATGTGATGATAGAAACCACGGGTATGGCGGATCCCGGTCCGGTCGCGCAGACTTTCTTT
>JAGRJB010000245.1 GCA_020442965.1 Pseudomonadales bacterium | reverse complement strand
ATTCGACAAACTCGAACCCGTCGGTCCCCATCGGATTTGCGTTGGACATACAAAATCTCCATTGCGCAGCGCAACGCGCGGTCGGGAAATTAGTTACAATTGTAACTAATTTCCCGACCGACACCAGCCCGCAAAAATAATCGAGTTCCGATGGCCCGCCCAACCGATCTGCAATTGGCCTGGTTTCTGCCTTATCGATTGTCGGTGCTCTCGAATACGATTAGCTCCGCCATGGCGTCGGATTATTCACGCCGATTCAAACTGAGTATCCCCGAGTGGCGCGTGCTCGCCGTACTGGCCGACACGCCCAACATCACGGCCGCCGATATCTCGGCGCGGACCGCGATGGACAAGGTTGCGGTGAGTCGCGCCGTTGCGGACTTGCTGGCCCGCGAGGCGATTGTTCGCGCGCCCGTAGCGGCCGATCGCCGAAAATCTCACCTGTGCCTATCGGCGAGCGGCATGCGCATGTACGCCGAAGTCGTGCCAGTCGCCCGGCGCTACGAACAGGAACTGCTCAACGGCCTGACGCCTACCGACCGCGCCGCACTCGACCGCATCGTCCACGTGCTACTCGAGCGTGCCGCCGTACTCGGCCCGGCTGAGGGCGACAACCCGCGATAACCGGCACATACTTCTGTCAGTGTGGTTGGCTATATACTGACGATCTCGCCAGGAGGCACCCTCAAATGCTCGGAAAGATTCCTGCCGCACGCACAGCGCTGATCAACAAGATCGTTACCGCTGCGCGGCGCACCCATCGTTTCGCCAGCAAAGGCATCGAGCCTACCTACCTGAGCAGCTATTTTCATGGCGTATCGGAACACGATCTGCGGGCACACACGCCGGACAGCCTGGCGGATATCGCATTACGGCACCTGGACCTCGGACGCACCAGACGCCGCGGTCAGACCCTGATCAAGCTCGCCGACGGTCTCGAGCGCCCGGAGGGTTCACCGTACCGCGCAACCGTCGCGATCGTAACCGACGACATGCCGTTTCTCGTCGACTCGCTCGGCGTCGTTTTCATTCAACTGGGAATCGCCGTTCATCTGATCGTGCACCCGGTCATGCACGTTCGGCGTGGCAAGACGGGACGCTTGCTCGCGATCGGCGCGGATGAACCGGATGCCACCGCAGAATCGTGGCAACTGATCGAGATTGACCGGCCGCAGGATGCGGCCGCCGCCCGCGAACTCGAACAGAAGATACGCGCGACGCTGGCCGACGTACGCGCAGCCGTAAAGGACTTCAAGGCAATGCGTGCGCAAACGCTCGAGATTGCGCAGGGGCTCGACGCCTCGACCTTGCCCGTGCCGGGCGCCGATGTCGCCGAGGCCCGCGCCTTGTTAGCCTGGATGGAAGAACAGCATTTCGTATTTCTGGGCTACCGCTATTACCGACTGCGGCGTGGCAAGCAGAGCGATACGCTGGTGCGCGATCCCGCCAGCGGTCTTGGGATACTGCGCACGTCGCGCGCGCGTGACAGCGGCGCATCGAAGATTTTGCGCGGCACGCTACGCGACCGGGCACGCGCCAAAACACTGCTCGTTCTGACCAAAGCCAATTCGATCTCGACCGTCCATCGGGCGAGCTATCTGGATTACGTTGGCGTCAAGAGCTTCGACAAAGATGGCCGTGCCAATGGCGAGCATCGCTTTCTCGGCCTCTGGACTTCGAGCGCTTACCACATGTCGCCGCGCGATATTCCGGTCCTGCGTCACAAAGTGCAAACCGTCATTGCGCACTTCGGCTTGCCGCCCCACAGTCACGATGCCAAAGCGCTGGCCAACGCACTCGAGACCTATCCGCGCGACGAATTGTTTCAGGCGGACACCGGCGATCTCATCCGCATTCTGCGCGGCATCGTCAATCTCTATGAGCGTCATCAGGTAAGGCTGTTCGTCAGGCGCGACGTGTATGAACGCTTCTATTCGTGTCTCGTCTATGTGCCGCGCGATCGTTACAACACGCAGGTTCGCGAGCGCATCGAAGCGATCATGCGCACCCGGTTCGCGAGTTTCCATATTGAATCGCAGGTGCAGATCTCAGAATCAGCACTCGCAAGGTTGCATCTGTTAGTGCGCACTCAACCGGGAGCCGAGCCGGTCAGAAACATTGGCGCGATCGAAGCCGAAATCGCGGCCGCGGCCACGACCTGGAGCGATCGTCTGCGTTCCGCGCTGCTGCAGCAGGCGGACGAGACGCGCGGGCTCGAGCTGGCCAAGCGCTACGCGCATGCCTTTTCTCCCGCCTACCAGGATGACATCGCGCCCGAGCTAGCACTCGAGGACATCGAAAATCTCGAAGCGCTATCGATTGATGCTGACCGCCTTAGATTGAACCTGTATTTCCCGGCGCCGCAGTCCCAGTTGGAGCCCGCCGCGAAGCGTTCGCGCCTGATCAATTTGAAGACGATCAAGACCGGGGAATCGATCCCGATTTCCGATGTCGTGCCGATGCTCGAGAACTTCGGTCTTCGTGTGCTCGCAGAACATCTGTACGACTTCCGGTTGCCCAATGGCAAACAGGGTAGCCTGCAAGATCTCGAACTGGAGATGCACGACGCCGAAAACGTCGATCTCGATCGGCTCGAGCCGTTGTTCAAGCACGCCTTTCGCGCGACGTGGAATGGCGACAGCGAGAACGACGGCTTCAACAGGCTGTTATTCGCCGCCGGTCTCGAACTTCGCGAAATCATCGTTCTGCGCGCCTATTGCCGCTATCTCTTGCAGACCGGGATACCGTTCAGCCAGGCATCGATGGAGCGCGTGCTCGCCACTCATGCGAGCACAACACGGCTGCTCGCGGAGCTGTTTCAAGCGCAGTTCGCATTGAATACCGCCGAGAAACGGCGCGACCGCGAAGCGGCACGGCTCGAGCGGGCAATCATCAAGGCGCTTGCGGCGGTTCGCAGCGCCGATGACGATCGCATTCTGCGCGCTTACCTGTACGCCATTCGCGCAACGCTGCGCACGAATTTCCACCAGACGACGGCAGACGGCATGCCGAAGACCTGGCTGTCGCTCAAGTTCGATCCACAGCGCATCCCGGACCTGCCGCTGCCACGCCCGCGATTCGAGATTTTTGTCTACAGCGCACGGGTCGAAGGCGTTCACCTGCGCATGGGTTACGTTGCGCGCGGCGGCATTCGCTGGTCGGATCGCCGCGAAGATTTTCGCACCGAAGTACTCGGCTTGATGAAGGCACAGAACGTCAAGAACACACTGATCGTTCCAGTCGGGGCAAAGGGTGGCTTTGTCCCCAAACGACTACCAACAGGCGGAACCCGTGATGACATACAGCGGGAAGTGATCGCCAGTTACCAAACGTTCATACGCGGTTTGCTCGATATCACCGATAACATCGTCGACGGCAAGATTGTAGCGCGGGCCAATCTGGTTCGACGCGATGCAGACGATGCCTACCTTGTCGTCGCAGCCGACAAGGGTACCGCCACATTCTCGGATATCGCGAATGCGATCTCGATCGAATACGGGCATTGGTTAGGTGACGCTTTCGCATCCGGTGGTTCGGCCGGCTATGACCACAAGAAGATGGGCATCACCGC
>JAGRJB010000244.1 GCA_020442965.1 Pseudomonadales bacterium | reverse complement strand
CCGGGATGATCGGCCTATCGTTGCTTGTCTACGTTCGGATGTCGAAAACGCGCGGCAGCTTCGCGATTCACGAGGAGGATGTATCATCCCTTGATGAGGCGCGCGGCAGGTCGACGCCCGTGAACAGGGCGAACTCCGTCAATATATGAAAGCGCATCAGAACCCAAATGTTTGAACAAATAGGACCCGGCGCGCGAACACTACTCGTGCTGATCGTTAGCCTGAGCGTACTCGCACTATGGGTCGTGCCAGGCATGCTCGACAAGTGCGTCCTGCGCCCATACCGTCTGCATCGCGATCGCGATTACCTGGCGCTGCTGACAAGTGGCTTCGTGCACGCCGACCTTGGCCACTTGCTGTTCAACACGCTGACTTTCTATTTCTTCGCGGTACCGCTCGAGCATCGCATCGGTACGACGAAGTTCTTGCTGCTCTACTTCGCCGGCTTGCTGCTCAGCCAGGTTACGAGCTACTACAAGCACCGCAACGACCCAGAATACGCAACGCTCGGCGCGTCAGGCGCGATCTCGGCCGTCCTGTTCGCTGCAATTGTCTACATGCCCACGCAGAGCATCTACATCCTCCCCATTCCGGTGCCGATCCCGGCGCCGCTCTTTGCCGTCGGCTACCTTGCCTACACGTATTGGTCGGCCAAGCAGGCGCGTGGCCGCATCAATCACGATGCACATCTCGGTGGTGCCCTCACCGGCCTCGCATTCGTTGCCTTGTTTGATCCCGGCGCTTATGCCAGAGCGTTACAGTTGTTGAATCTGTAGGTCATTGGCGGCAGCGTCGATCCGATGCCGGGAACGCCGTTCTGCCGCCTGTACCCGGATCGAGAAATCCCGTGTCGGCCACTCGGTGTCCGGCAGTACCACATCGTAATAAAGATCAACGGTCCGCGGCCGCGTGACCAACCGCTCGATGTTCACACCGGCTAGCTGGCCAAGATTCGAGAATTCGACGGCCAACACATCCCTTGTGCTGCGTCCGAGACCGAGGAGCGGAGTCAGATCGCCCGCGGCCTTCAACTCGGCAAGACACGCTGATCGCCAAACACAGAAAGGATATCGGTGTAGAGAGCCATTTGGACACCTTAGTGCATCTTCGGCTTGCTCGGCACCGCATCATCACCGCCGTCTACTTCGCCTCGCCCTTCGGGGTGCGACATCAGCACCTCGTGCTCCCGCGCAGCAGGCGCATCGATAGCGGCAGGCCGTCGCGTAGTGCCGTGAGGCCACATTCCAATGCCGCGACACAGCGGCTCACCTCCCGCGCGTCTGCGACGGGCACACCGGGCTGCTCGTCGATCTCGAAGAGGAGCAAATCTGCGAGCGAGGACTGTGTACCTTCGATCTGCGAGGACAGCACCGCAGCGCCGGCGACCAGACTACAGGTGGGTCTGGCGGTAACGGCGCGGGCACGAACGCTCTAACCCGATCGCCGGCGGTGGCGACCTCGATATATTCTCCCTGTGGGGTTCTGCGCACGGAGCGGTAACCGAGAACAAGAACATTCGCTCTTTTAGTTAGACGCAGTAACGTCAATCAACTGACTCGGCTGATATCACCATTGGGCGGCGCGGTGATTTCGGGCGCATAGTTAGCCAGCATGTCGGCGGCAAGCGCAGGATCGAATAGCGCAACGCCGACGACCACCCAGAAGCCCGATCAGTCCCGCAAGCGACTCGGATGAACCTGGCCCCGCATGCATCAGGTAGAGCAGTAAGGGCCGTCCAGCGTTTGTCGTGCCAGAATGTCGATAGTGCACCAGCCCTTCTTTGATCCGGACGAACGCACGATCGACCAGCACCGAACCCACCACAGCGGCATTGCGATCTTGCTGCGGCATGGCCAATTCTCCCTGCGTCGTGGCCGCCAACCCAATCGAACCCGCGGTCGCCCGCAAGAGAGTACGCCGTGTGAGCATGCGGTAATCTCCCCTGGCCTGAGCAGCGTCACTGACGTTGCCGACGTTTTCACTAGCTACCTACTCGCCGTCGGTCTCGAGATTCACGCGGCTGGTTATAGGCTTTTCGTAAAAGCGTTTGATCGTGTCGCGCTCAAAGACCTCCGGATCCGCCTGAATCCTTTCGAGCAGCGCCCGCGAGCCTGCTCCCGCGTAGATCGTGGTCTCGCCACGCGCCGTCGCGTCGAATACCTGGCGGGCGTGATCCTCCGGCGTCACTCCTGGGTCGTAGCCCGGCGGCGACATACGTGTGGCAACGCCGCCCGTAAATACGCCAGAGACCAGTATTGGATCTCGATCGAGCTCCGCTCTAACGCCAGCGGTCGCGATGGCCGCCGCGGCCTTTGACATGCTGTAGCTGCTGTATTCCGGCAGACAGAACCAGGCGCCGACGGAAATAATGTTAGTAATGGCACCGCCGCCGTTGAGAACAATGATCGGCGCAAACAGGCGCGTCAACTCGGCCGGAGACCAACAGTTCGTTTGCATCACCAATTTGCAATTATCCAGCGTGCTGCACGACAGTACTCGGCGCTCTTTCGCATCGCTGCTGCCCGTTATGCCCGCATTGTTGATCAGCCAGGTCACATCCTTGGCCGACTCAGCCGCCGCGCGTCGATCACCCTCATTGTTAACGTCAAGCACGATGGGCACCACCCGCTTCGGGTCAAGCGCGACCACGGCTGGAAGATTCTTCGCATCACGACCTGTCGCGTAGACGCGCTTCGCGCCGCGCTCCAGCAGCACTTTGACAAACCCGAGGCCGATGCCTCGATTGGCGCCGGTGACCAGGGCAACGCAACCCTCAACGTCAGCGGTCTTGCCAGCTGACGATGGCGTTGCCGCCTGCGCGCCGCGCGTACCACCTAACAGCATTGGTGACGCCGCTGCCAGGGCCAGTGCTAGAAAGCTGTCTCGTCGTTGCATAAGGTTTCATCCCGCCTGGCGCACATGAGCCGTCACTAATCCGCGCATACCATCAGCGATTACGTAATATACTTGCGCGGCCCAAGGCCGCGCCCGACTTACTGCCCTTGGCTGCCGATCCGCACCCGAACACGCCACACGTCACTGGCCACAGCAACTGCGTTGCACTCTCCCGACGATTGCTCGCGCACTTTTCGATGACCCAAAACACAGGCAGGCATCTTGCGCCGTATGTCGTAGTGCTGCAGCACCTGCGGGTGAATCTCGTTCCCCAATTTCTAGCGAAACGTGCGCACGATGTGCTCAGCCTGTCGAATAGCGAGCGCGACGATTGTGAGCGTGGGATTCTGAGCACTGCTGGTCGGAAACACGCTGCCGTCGCTAATGAACAAATTGTCGATCTCATGCGAACGCCCGAAGCTGTTAGTGACGCCATCCTCTGGACGAACGCTCATGCGGCACGTACCCATATTGTGGCTTGCGGACACCGGTGTCCCGCGCATGACGGAGCGTGCCCCAGCCGCTCGTAGAACCATTTCCGCCCTCTCGTAGAAATGCTTGCGCATCGCAATGTCGTTTGCATGTTCATCGACGTGCACCACAGGAATGGGAACTCCATTGGCATCCTTGTCAGTGCCATGCAGCGAAACACGGTTGTCCCGCTGTGGCAGATCTTCGCCGTTCATCCAGATGCCGGCGAGGTGATCATACTGCTCGAGGTACTGGGTAAAGTCCCTACCCCAACCATCGGGCTTGATCACAGCGGCAAGAAACGGAACCCCTACCTGACATGCTTGCAGCAGGTACCCGCCGACGAAGCCGCGACTCACATCGAACCGCGCCTCGTCGTAGATGGTTCCGCCCATTGTCACGCCATGATTCATGTGCACGGGCTTTTCGAACAGCCCCCAGGCGGAAGCATTGATGTGCTTCAGATACGATCGGCCTACCCAGTCGGACCCATTGGCCAGGCCCTTCGGGTACTTTGACGACGCGGAGTGCAACAGCAACCGCGGAGTCTCGATCGCGTTCGCCGCGATGGCAACGAGCGCAGCTTTTTGCAAATGCTGGTTGCCATCGGCGTCTACGTAGAGAACTGCATTGACACGACCAGTTGCGTCGTGCTCGATGCGAAGCGCCGTGCAACGCGGGCGCAGATCGAATCGGCCAGTTTCCTCAGCCTGGGGGACTTCGGTATAGAGCGTGCACCACTTCGCCGACGACTTGCAGCCTTGGCCACAAAAGCCAAGCTGCATGCAGGCGGGGCGACCATTGCGACTCTGACTATTGATGGCATGCCGATCGTTCGCGACGCGACGATAGCCGACTTCGCGCGCTCCAAAATCGACGACCTTGTAGTTATTGGTCACAGGCAGCCAAGGTATACCGTGCGTCCCCGTAACGCCCATCCTGCTCTCAGCGCGCAACCAGTAGCGTCGCAGCTCGGCCCATTTGACTGGCCAGTTAGCGAGTGCCACCCCTGGAAGCGTTCCGTACCGATCGCGTGCTTCCAGCTCATGGCGCTGCATACGAAATGCAAGCGCCCCCCAGTGGTTAGTCGTACCACCAACTGCCTTGACGGTGTACGCCGGCATCGTGGGCGCAGTATTCGCGACCGACCAGTTTCCAGTGGCGATGCGACGATCGAGCCAGGTAAGTTGCTGAAAGGCGAAGAACTCGTCATTTCGATAGTCAGCAACCGACAAGCGTGGACCTGCCTCCAGACAAACGACTTTCTTGCCGCGTTGGCACAGCTCATTCGCAAGCGTGGCTCCGCCCGCGCCCGAGCCGATCACCACAGCAACGCTGCCATCATTCAATGCGAAGCGCGTTTCAGCCATCACTTGGTGCCGCCCGTTTTCACTGGCGGACCTGAGTTCACTGGCGGATCTGGCAGCCAATCAACCGTCACCAGAGCGTCGCCCGCGTACCCACCGATGTGCCAGGCGTCGCCGTCGTAGCCAAACGCTTTCCAGACATCGGGGTTTGCATACAACGTGAAGACAGTCGTTTGTCGCAACAGACCAAAGAGCGGCGTCCCCACAATGCCAGTGAGCGCTGCGTGCTTCGAAGCCGCATTGGCTCCCGACCAGTCGCCGCCCGCTTCTCCTGACAAGCGTCGCCATCCATGCGCCAGCAATTCCCTGGTCGCCGGATCCTTGTCAGCCGACGCTATGAGCGCGCCGGCTGGCACCCCATAGAAATTGGCATCGAGCATCGGATGAGGAAACATTGCCTGCAGCACGTTCTGCCAGTCAGCGGCAGTGCCGATCGCCGCGTCATTCGATCGAGCAATCTGCGGCACGAGTGCGCTTGCCGTTGCAATCACCGCAGCCACCAAGAACTCGCGGCGCTCTAGCGTAGCCGCGAAGCTCATTGCGCTTGGGGTATCGGCTATTGACATCATGTTCTGCTACGCCAACGTGAAAGTGTAATCGCGACGATTCCAATTGCGGTGCGCGATTCTCATCTGTTCTAGCATCCCTTCAACAATCGGACCCATCTCTACCAACTCCGTAAAGACACCAAGCGTACCCACCGTATCGAGATACGCACAACCACCGCCGAAAGGAAACTCCGCCTTGAAAGCACAGGTTACGCCCGCGGCTTCATAACTCGCTACGGCTGCATTGAGAATCGGTACTCCAATTCCTACGTGGTGCAGCGCGCCGCTGGTCTCCGAATAGATCGACGGATCTGAATTCTTGGGCTGAATCAACTCGATGCAGCTGTCACCTGAGTACGCGAATGCCAGCGCGACGGATGGTCCACCGGCTTTGCCGCGGTAGACAGGATTAACGAACGTGAAATCATCGAACAGCGCGAACGGTCCCGCGCCTGCCTGTTCCACCCAATGCCGCACGGCAGACTGGATATCCGCAACGACGTAGCCTGAGTGATAAATTCCACTGGGTGCGACAACCACAGGCTTTGATGCAGATTCCGTCGCGGTCATCGCGCAAATCTCTCCAACAACTTCACCGACCTGGTACTCGATCCCGACACGCGCAACCTGCTTCAGAATACCGGCAGCGGGTGCTTCAACGTCCATCGTGCTCTTCTCGATCTCCAAAGTGTAAATCGGCTGCCCCTCCGCTACCATCGCGCCATCGGCGACAAGCCACTGCGCAAGTGTGCCATGCTGCATAGAAACCGCAGCCTTCGGGATCTTGAGGACTGTCGTCATTGGTACTACCTAACTAAGCAGAGTGTGTACGGCGTCGAGAATTCGGGGCTGATTGGGAAAATGTAGACTCTCAAGCGCCTGGCTGAATGGCACGGGCGTGTACTTCGCGCCCACCCGCCGAACGGGAGCCAGCAACTGGCCGTGCAAGTTCTGATGGATAATCGACGCCAGCTCCGCACCGAACCCAGCGAACTCAACCGCCGCATGCACGATTAGCGCGCGCCCCGTGCGGCCGACCGATTCAAGGACCGCGGCACGATCAAGCGGAACGATAGTCCGCAGATCGAGTACTTCTGCCTCCACGCCCTCCTCGGCCAGCGTGTCCGCTGCAGCCAAGGCTTCTGCCAATGGCCAGCCATAGGAAATGATCGTGACGTCTTTGCCGGGTCTCTTGATATCGGCGACGCCCAGCGGAATCGTGTAGTACCCCTCTGGCACAGGGCCCGGTGTGAAGTAGGTGCGCATCGATTCGAAGAAAACACAGGGGTCGTCATCGTCGATGCACGACAGTAACAACCCCTTCGCTTCATAAGGTGTCGATGGGTACACGATCTTCAGGCCAGGCGTATGCGCGAGCCAGGCCTCTAGCGATTGGGAGTGCTGTGCACCAAAGCTACCCACATTGCCCGCGGTCAATGTCCGGATGGTTAGTGGTACGCTAGTTCGGCCGCCCGACATGTACCTTAGCTTGGCTGCATGGTTTGCAACCTGGTCCATGCAGACTGCAAAGAAGTCATTGATCATGATCTCCGCGACCGGTCGCATGCCAGCCAGCGCAGCGCCGATCGCGGCACCGACGATCGCACTCTCAGCAATCGGTGTGGGCCGAACACGGTCGCGTCCATACTTGCTCGACAAGCCGGCTGTGGTCTTCACGACGCCACCGGCCGGGTCTGCAATATCTTCGCCCAACAGTACAACTCGCTGATCGCGACCCAACGCGATGTCCAGCGCCTCTCCCACAGCCGCACCGAACGTTATTTTCCGCGTCGCGTCTTTGGACGGCGTCGTTCCAGCGGCCCGCATAGGCGCTCGCTGGTCGAGTTCTGGAATTGCCGTACTCGACGCGAACACGTCCGTGTAGAGTTCATCGGCGCTTGGCGCTGAAGCGTCGCGCGCAAACCGAATAGCTTCGTCCACCTCCGCGCGAGCCCGTCTATCTATCTCTGCGAGCTCCGCTTCGGTTGCGATCTTCTCAGCTAAAAGAAGCGCGCGGAAAACTGGAACGGGCGCGGCCTTCTTGGCCGCTTCGAGCGCGGTCTTCTCCATGTGTGAGTCGTCACTACCAAATGCATGACCCTGTAAGCGATGACAGGTCGCTTCAATAAATGTTGGGCCTTTTCCGGACCGGGCGCGTTCGATCGCATCACCTGCTGCCGCATAGACTGCGCGTGGATCGGTTCCGTCGACGCAAACCCCCGGAATTTCGTACGCTGCGGCCTTGGCCGCTAGAGATGAAGACCGGGTATATTCAGCTAACGACGTGTACTCAGCGTACTGGTTGTTTTGGCACACAAACACCACGGGCAATTGCCACACCGAGGCCAAAGTCAGTGCTTCGTGAAACGCACCAGTGCTCGTCGCTCCATCGCCAAAATTGACTATTGTCACGCGGCCGCTCTTTTGTAGCTGTGCGGCGAGCGCCAAACCATTCGCGATGGGTAATCCAGCGCCGACAATCCCTGTGGTAACCATCAAGCCCGAGCGCGGATCCGACAGATGCATCGGCCCGCCTTTGCCCTTCGACGTACCGGCCGCCTTGCCGTACATCTCCGCCATGATTTCGCGCAGCGGTGTACCTTTGGCCACAATGTCGTGGATGCAGCGGTATGTGATGACGGCGTAGTCATCGCGACTCAGATGCGGTTCGATGCCCGCTGGAATCGCCTCCTGGCCGCCGGCCGGATAATACTGGAACTGCAGTTCTCCTGCCGCCAGACCACGCTGAATTGCTTTATCCGCAGCACTGATACGTGCCATCGTCGTATAAAAGCGAATCGACCGATCACGCGCGGTGATTGCTTTCGCTGCAGAGGCCATGGTGTCGTCCTCGTTGAGATGTCGTTCGTCGGAGAGATCGCGTCCGATGCTAGGCCCGCAACAATCGTGACGTCAATCCACATGCCGTTGGCCTATACTAGGACGTTCACACACGTGAACCGTCCCGGGAGCGCACTCGCAACCAATGGTCAAGTCCGCCGAACGCGTCTTCGAGGTACTCGAGTTGTTCCGCCGCGAACGCAAGGAACTATCGGGAGCACAGATTGGCAACGCGTTGCACTATCCCAAATCGAGTACGAACGTGCTCATGAAGTCCTTGGTCAAGTTGGGCTATTTTGTTATCGATCCTGCAACGCTGCGGTACTTCCCGTCGCTCAGCGTCACGCAACTGGGCGATTGGATACCCTCAAGCGTACTTGCCGGTGTGGATGCTAGGGGCGTATTGGCAAGCGTGCATGCCGCGACACGCGAGACGGTCACGTTATCGGTTCAGAATGACCTTCATTGTCGATTTATCCGCGTGATCCCCGGGACGTTTCCGATCTCATTGCGCCTGACCGAAGGATTCGTCGCACCGCTGTTTACGACTGCGGTCGGCACCGCGATCGTCTCACAGCTCGCGGACGACGAGGTTGCGGAACTTGTTAAGCGTGCGAACCAACGAGCGGACAGAGGCGGCGAGCGACTCGAACTTGCAACCGTACTGCGGACGGCCACGGAAGTGCGTCACCGTGGCTACGCGCTGTTCTATGACTCGCTGTTTCCAGATACCGGTGCGATTGGCGTGCCATTTCCTGCTCAAACGAAATCATTTCCAATGGCGATCGGTGTGGGTGGCCTGCGACATCGTATACGTCGCAACGCATCAGCCATTTTTCGCGCCGTTCAGACTGGCTTGGCTCACGCCACACGCGAGTCGACGTCCCACGCCAACCAATCCGCCGCTATTGCGAGCTGGACACACAATCGACGCCTATACTGATACGCTGAAATTGAGCATGTTTTTCGCGCCCTGAGGGAAGCCGATATGAACACACCAGCACCCACACCGTTGCCCGCAAGCGCTCGGTCCGCGCTCATCGTGGTCGACATGCAGAATGGGTTCGTCAACCCGAAAGGGTCTTGTGCGAGCACCGGGTTTCCAGTCGCTGAGCTCGCGCCAGCGATCGCGCCGTGCCGGACGGCGATCGATGTTGCGCGACGAGCGCGCGTGCCGATCGTGTTCACACGCTATACCTACCGTGCTGACTTTCGCGATGGCGGCTTCATGCTCAAGGAGAAATTTCCGATGCTGGCGGATGCGAATGCGTTAGTAGCCGGAAGCTGGGATCAGGCGCTGCTCGATGAGCTGGGCGCTACCGACAGTGATTTTCTGATCGACAAGAATCGTCCCAGTTCATTTTATGGCACCCCGCTCGAGTCGTACCTCAAGGGTCTTGGTGTGGAGGAGGTAGTCATCTGTGGAGTCACTACCCAATGCTGTGTGGAAACCACGGTACGCGACGCTGCCCAGCGTGACTTTCGCACTTTTGTGCTCAGCGACGCGGTCGCTGAATGGAACAAGGAGCAACAAGCGTCGGCCCTTGCGACCATGGGGATGTTGTTCGCTCATTTGATCACGACCGCCGATCTCAACCGTGCTTGGCAATAGCGGAGAAAATGCCATGACTACTCGCGGTAAACTAATGCCTGTCTGGAGTCCGCCCTTCGGCCCCGCTCCCTATCCCATGTTGAGCGCAGAACTGCTACTGGTGGAATTTGAGGCGGATCCTGATGAAATCCGCCGTATCACGCCTGAGCCGCTGCAGCCCGCTCAACACAACCGACTAAGTGCATTTGTTGGTCGCTGCAGTCAGCTGACGCACTCACTCTCGTATCACGAAGTCGCCATCGTGCAGCCGGTGGAGTTCGAAGGGCGCCAGGCGGTTACCGTGCCCTACATTTGGACGTCCACCGATACCGCTCTTCTAGCAGGCCGTGAACTCTACGGTATGCCGAAGATGATGTGCGACGAAGGAACGATCCACAAGTCCGGCAACGAACTCACCGGCACCCTGCATCGCAGTGGCACATTGATGATGGAGCTTTCGATGGTGATTGACCAAGAAGGTGACCCAGCGGCACTGCCATTTGGTCCGGAATTCACGTTTGTGCGCCATCTGCCGAGCCCGGACCCCGACTGGCCGGATATCAAACAACTCCTGTGGATATCGCTGCAGGAGTTCGAAATCGAGTTTTGCTGGCAGGGTCGCGGTCATGTCCAGATGCACCATCCGCTCTCGTCGGGCTTGACCGCGCTCAAGCCGACGACGATCACTGGCGCGTGGTACGGGCAGTTTTCGTGGATTCTGCCGTCTGCGAAGATTCTGAGGGAATGGGAGCAGTAGGCCCATTGGGGGCACTGTGCCTATCTAGCTCAGCTAACAGCTGTCCTCGAGCTGTGTGGAACTGCTTCAAGCTGGCCTGTTTCACAGGGCCATAGCCCCTGATCTCGGCAGGTAGCTCGGCGAGTCGTACCGCCAACGCGTGTGTGGTGTCGCTGAGGTCGGCGCAAAGCTGCGAGACCAGCACTTCGTAGTCGACAATCAATTGTCGCTCCAACTTGCGCTCTGCGGTCCAGCCGAACGGATCAAAGTGCGTGCCGCGCAGAAATCGCAATGACGCGAGCGTTCGCAAGACCGGAAGCACCCACTGCCCGAAGGCAATCTTGCGCGGCCGTCCGGTGTTACGGTCGCGGCGCGCGAGCAGCGGCGGTGAAAAATGAAAGCGAAGTTGGTAGTCGCCCTCGAACTGTGCGGCAATGCCCGTCCGAAACATCGGCTGCGAATGCAGGCGGGCAACCTCGTACTCATCCTTGTATGTCATTAGGCGAAACGCCGTCCAAGCGACGGCACTCGTCAGAGCGTCGCTATCTGGCATGATCTTGGATTCCGCAGCGCGCACATTATCGATCAGACTTCGGTACCGGGCCGCGTACCGATCGTCCTGATAGTCGCGCAGGAAGGCGGCGCGCCTCTCGATCTGTTGCACCATCGTGAATTGAGTTGGCGCTGTCATACCCAACTCCTGCTGCGCAGCCGGATCGGCAGCGAGTCGTCGCCCCCAGCGCAGCGCCGCGATATTGCGATCGACGGCCACACCATTCATGCGGATCGCCTCTTCCATCGACTCGGGGCCGATGGGTATTCGGCCGCCTTGAATCGCATACCCGGTCATCAAGAGACCCGCAGCAATGGGATCACCGACGGCGGCTCTCGCGGCTTGTAGGGCCAGCAGCGACTCTACCGTTTCGACACGGTCGCGCAAGCGTTCGATCAGCGCGTCACTATCTACCAACGCATCGATATTGCGTGTGAACGCGCCCGTCTGAGTTGCATCCAGATTCGCGATCGCATGAGTGTGCGGCCCAAGTCGCGACATCGCATCTGGCATGGTCGCAACGACCAGATCGATCGCAAGCAACAAGTCTGCTCCGCCGAGCGGAATGCGCTCGCCGGCTAGCGAGCTTGCATCGCGCGCAATCTGCACGTGGCCCAGCACAGGCCCACCCTTCTGCGCCATGCCAGTCACGTCGTTTACACTCGCGACAAGCCCCTCGATTCGCGCAGCCATACCGAGCAGCGCGCCAACCGTGACGACGCCTGTACCGCCAATGCCGGCCAACAGGATGCGCGATACTGCTCCCACGGGAGTTGTCTGCTCGGCGGGTGGCAGCATGCCGCAGCCCGCAAGAGTTTGCTTCGTTTTTAGCCGACCACCTTCGATCGTCACGAAACTGGGGCAAAAGCCTTTCAGACACGAGAAGTCTTTGTTGCACGACTGTTGATCGATCTGTCGCTTGCGGCCGAACTCCGTCTCGATAGGCACGATCGACAAACAATTCGACTGAACGCCGCAATCCCCACAGCCCTCGCAGACCAGTTCATTGATCACGACACGGCGTGCGGGATCGGGAAATGCGCCGGCCTTGCGTCGACGCCGCTTTTCGGCTGCGCAGGTCTGGTCGTAGACAATGGCTGTGACGCCCGGAACATTCTGCAGTTCGCGCTGCAGCCGATCGAGCGCATCCCGATGATGCACGGTAACGCCTCTGGCGAAGGCATCACCGGTCGGGTACTTGTGCGGCTCGTCTGTGACGACAACCACCTGTGCGACTCCTTCCGCCGCCAATTGACGCGTCATGCGCGGCACGGTTGGTAGTCCCTCGACCGGCTGGCCGCCTGTCATTGCCACGGCGTCGTTATAGAGAATCTTGAAGGTAATATTGACGCCGGCGATTACCGCTGCACGAATTCCGAGATAGCCCGAATGCTGGTAGGTACCGTCGCCCAAATTCTGAAACACGTGTTCATGGCCCGAGAATGGCGCGATCCCGATCCATGTTGCCCCCTCGCCGCCCATGTGCGAAAACGTGAGCATGCCACGGTCCATGCCCATCGCGAGCGTGTGACAGCCGATACCACCCACGGCGATTGCGCCTTCCGGAACACGCGTCGACGTGTTGTGAGGACAACCGGAACAAAAGAATGGCAACCGAATTTGTGCGGGTGCGACGCTATGCTGGGCAACGCGCGCCGCGATCTCGGCACCCCGTGCCGCGGGCAGGTCGAGCCGCTGCGCGATGATCAACGCGACTTTCAGTGCATCCACCTCGCCACTGTCGGGCAATAGCGGATGCCCGCGCTCGTCATGCTTACCGATCACTCGAGTCCCGGCGCCCGGTCGGCGATCGTGCAACAGAACCTTAACCTGGTCTTCCACTAGTGGTCGTTTGTCTTCAACCACTAGCACAGTCGGCAGATCGCGCAGAAATTCAAGCAGCGCTTCTGGTTCGAGAGGCCAAACCATCGCAGGTTTGTACAGGCGCAGCCCAAGTGATGGGAAGTCTCTCTCGCTGACACCGAGTTCCTGCAGCGCGAGTCTCAACTGCGCAAACGCGCGTCCGGACGAGATGATGCCGAGTTTCCCGCGGGAGTCGCCACGCGCATCGCCTGATAGTGTGCGATCGATCCCAGCGGCACGCGCAAACGCGAGCGCCGCCGGCAACTTGACGCTCTTCGCGCGCGCTTCCATCGCATCGAAAGCCTCGGGCCAGCGCAGATGCACGCCGTCCGCGGGGAGCGAGAAATCCCACGGCGTCGGAAAACTCAGATTCTCATCGGGCAGTGTAATCAGAGCCGAGGACTCGCAGATCGAACCGGCGAGTTTGACGCCCACCCACGATCCACAGTACCGAGACAACGCCCAGCCAAACAACCCGAGGGACAGAATGTCTGCAACGTCAGAAGGTGCGAGCACCGGCATCAGACAATCCACAAAGCCGTACTCCGACTGATGACCGAATGCCGAGGATTTCGCCAGATGATCGTCACCCGCGACAGCGAGCACGCCGCCGAGCGGCGAAGTCCCCGCATGCGAACCGTGCTTGATGGCGTCCATCGAACGATCGAGCCCGGGGTTCTTGCCGTACCAAAGAGAAA
>JAGRJB010000243.1 GCA_020442965.1 Pseudomonadales bacterium | reverse complement strand
CTCGAGCACCGGTCTCTCAGCTTCGCTGCAGCGATTCGCGAACGCCTTGCAAGGCGTCGCGACGACACCAGCGTCGATTCCTGCCCGCCAGACCTTGCTGGCCCAGGGTTCTGAGCTTGCCCAACGCCTGACAGCTTACGATCAGCGCCTGCGCGTTCTCGATCAGGACATCAATGCCCGTTTCACCGTCGAAGCCCGCGATATCTCGTCGATCGCCGCCAACATCGCGGATCTCAACGGCCAAATTACCGCAGCCTACGAGAGAAGCAACCAGCCGCCCAATGACCTTCTCGATCAGCGCGATCGACTGATCGACCAGATCTCGCAAAAGCTGAACGTCAGCGTCGTTCCGGAAAATAATTCGACCCTCAATGTTTTCGTCGGCAATGGCCAGGCGCTCGTACTCGGCACGGCCGCGTCCGATATCACCGTAACGCAGGATCAATTCGATCCGGAGCGTCGGCAACTCGCCTTGCGAACGCCCAGCGGCCCGATCGATATTACCCAGAATCTGCGCGGCGGCTCGTTGGGTGGCCTGATCGACTTTCGTCGCGAGATGCTCGATCCAGCGCGCAACGCGCTCGGCCGGATGGCGACCGCCCTCACCGAACAGATGAACGCGCAGCACCGCGCCGGCATGGACCTGAGTGGCGTGCTGGGTGGAGACTTTTTCCGCGTGGGCGGCGTTGAGACTTCGCCAGCGAATAACAACTCCGGCGCTGCGACGCTCGCGGTGACGCGCACGGCGATCGGCGAGCTAACTGAATACGACTACACTTTGGAGAGCACCGGGAGCGGCATGCAGCTCAAACGCGCCGACACGGGACTGGCGATTCCGATGACCGGCAGCGGCACGGTTGCCGATCCTTTCCTGGCCGCGGGCATGTCGATCGTAACGACGGGCGCCGCGGCGATCGGCGATCGTTTCATGATACGACCGACGCGCAACGCGGTGGCAGGCTTTGGACTGGCAGTGACCGACGCGTCGCGCGTCGCCGCAGCCGCACCCATTCGCACCAGCAGCAGCACCGCTAACACCGGCAGTGCCAGCATTTCCGCCGGCGAGGTGGTCGATGCAACGGATCCTGCGCTGCGCAGCCCAGTTGTCATCGATTTTACCTCACCCACTTCCTACTCGATCAACGGTAGCGGCAGCTTCGCGTACTCCAGTGGCGCCGCGATCACGGTCAATGGCTGGTCGGTCACGTTGAGCGGTGCTGCGGCGACGGGTGACCAGTTCTCCGTCCTCGACAACTCCGCGGGCCGCGGGGACAACCGCAACGCTCTGTTGCTCGCCGACACGCTGGCAAGCCCGGCGCTCGACAACGGCACGGCATCCGTTGCCGCGACGATCGAGAGGTTCACGGCGGAGATCGGTTTGCAAACGCGCTCCGCGCAAATCAATCGCGATGCGCAAGCGGTCGTCAATCGCGATGACATCGCCGCGCGCGATTCGGTATCCGGCGTCAATCTGGATGAGGAGGCAGCCAACCTGCTGCGCTACCAACAAGCCTATCAGGCCGCCGCAAAAGTCATCGCGATCTCGAGCACGTTGTTCGATTCGCTGCTCGGCGCGTTGCGCAGATAATCGGGAGATGGCGATGCGAGTCTCAACGCTAGGCTGGAACAGGAACACGGTGGACGCGATGCTCGAACAGCAGGCGCGGCTCGCGCGTACGCAGGCGGAGGTAGCGACCGGTTTGCGCGTTCGAACTCCAGCGGACGATCCTATCGCCGCGACCCGAATCGCTGGTCTGGAGCGCGCCCTATCGGCATCCGAGCAGTTCGCCCGCAACGCTAACTACCTGGAGAGCCGGCTTGGCGGCACCGAAGAGGCGCTCGCGGATAGCGGCAATGTATTGCAACGTGTGCGCGAGCTCGTCGTGCAAGGCGGCAATGCGACCGTGGGAGCGGATGAGCGACGCATGCTCACTGCGGAACTGCGCACGCGGATCGATGAACTGGTTGCGACCGCCAATCGCGCGGACGGCAGCGGTGAATATCTGTTCGCCGGGACCGCCACGCAGACCAAGCCCTTCGTCCGCGATGCAGCGGGCGTACGTTACAGCGGCGACACGACGATTCGGCAGGTCGAGATCAGCGATACGCAGAGTCTCGCCGACGGACACACCGGGCTGGACGTATTCATGGCGGCGCCGCGCGGCAACGGCACGTTCACGACCGCGATCGCAGCCGCCAACACCGGCGCCGCCAGCGTCGATGTCGGGTCAGTGTTCGATCCGGCCGCCTGGGTGGCCGATGCCTATCGCATCCGCTTCACCGCACCGGGCAGCTACGAAATCCTGGACTCCAGCAACAATACGATCGTGACGGGTAGTTATACCAGCGGGGATGCGATCGAATTTCGCGGCGTACGCGTGACTATCACCGGCACCGCTGCCAGCGGTGATGAGTTCGAGGTGTCGCCAGCGGGACGTGGCAGTGTGTTCACGTTGCTCGATTCGCTGGTCGCGACGATGGAGAATCGAACCGCCACCGACGCGGAGAAGGCGCGCTTTGCGACCGAAGTCGGTAGCGGGCTTGTCGGCCTCGATAAGGCGATCGATCACATTTTGCAAGTTCGTGCGCAGGTGGGTGCGCGTCTGTCGGCGATTGACGCGAGCAACGAAACCCGACAGTCGCTCGAGCTCGAGCTGCAAGGCGATGCGTCGGCGTTGCGGGACACGGACTATGCGGCCGCCGTCACACGTCTGAACCAGCAGTACGCCGGTCTGCAGGCCGCACAAGCCGCCTATACACGCATTGCGCAACTCTCGCTGTTCGACTATCTGTGACCTGGGTCACGGAGCACTCCTCAAGCGCGGCAAGCACCTACCGATACAGGGATCAGAACAGGGCTTCACTGAATGGAAGCTCAGGATATCGCAAAGTTTGTCTTTTTAAGGAGTGATCTCAATGCCTCAGGTAATCAACACCAACGTGATGTCGCTGAACGCTCAGCGCAACCTCTCGACGTCTGGTAGTCAGCTTTCCACGGCGCTGCAGCGCCTCTCGTCCGGCCTGCGCATCAACAGCGCGAAGGACGACGCCGCCGGCCTCGCCATTTCCGAGCGTTTCACCACGCAGATCCGCGGTTTGAACCAGGCCGTGCGCAATGCCAACGACGGCATCTCGCTCGCCCAGACCGCCGAAGGCGCTTTGAATGAAGTCTCTAACAACTTGCAGCGCATCCGCGAGATCAGCGTGCAGTCGGCCAACGCGACCAACAGTGCGTCGGACCGCGCCGCTCTGCAGTCGGAAGTGGGTCAGCTGCTGCAGGAAATCGACCGTGTTGCCAACCAGACGTCGTTCAACGGCGTCAAGGTATTGGACGGCAGCTTCACGTCAGCCGTGTTCCAGGTCGGTGCGAACGCCAACGAGACGATCAGCGTATCGGGCCTCGTCGATGCGAACATCGCCGCACTGTCGTCCGTGACGGCCGCTACCGGCCAGTCGAGCGCAGTGACCGGTATCACGACTCTCACCGCCGTTGGTGCGGGCGCACTCGTCATCAACGGTGTGGACGTCGGTGCCAGCTTGGGCGCGGTGGGTTCGGCCCAGCAGCGCATCGGCCAGGTTGTTGATTCGATCAACAACTACGCGGCTTCGACAGGCGTCAACGCCGCGCTCGATGCAGCGACCAACCGCATCGTGCTGACCTCTGGCGCGAACATCGTAGTTACCGGTACAGACACTGGAGTGCTGACGGGCTTCAACGCCGCTGGTACTGACGGTGATGCGACGGCAGTGACCACGGTCGGTCTGACCGCCACGTCAGTCGCTTCTTTCGCTGGTGCGACGCTCGCGATCCAGCAGATGGATAGCGCGCTGCAACAGGTCAACACGGCCCGCGCGACGCTGGGTGCGATCCAGAACCGCTTCTCGTCAGTGGTTGCCAACCTGCAGACGGGTGCCGAGAACATGTCAGCTGCTCGCAGCCGAATTCTCGACGCCGACTTCGCATCGGAAACTGCCGCACTGACCAAGGCGCAGATTCTGCAGCAGGCCGGTACCGCGATTCTGTCGCAGGCCAACGCTGTGCCGCAGAACGTGCTGTCGCTGCTGCGCTAAGCATCAGCAACTCGGGAGCTGAAAAGGGGCGGCGACCGTCGTGAGGCGGTCGCTGCTTTCTCACAGCTCCACTTGATCGATTTTCCTTGAGGTAATGCCAGTGCCAGTGCTCCGCTCGCCAGGGATCAGTTCCGGACTCGACGTCAACTCGATCGTCGCGCAGCTCGTGGCTGCGGAGCGGGCGCCTGCGGCACAGCGTATCCAGCGTCAGGACACCAAGCTAACGACACAGATTTCCGCGCTCGGTGCGATGCGCGGTGCTCTGGCCTCACTGCAAGGCGCTGTTGCGCCACTTAAAACGATCGACAGCTTTCAGACGCGCGCTGTCGCCAGTAGCAGCGAGGGGATCTTCACTGCTACGGCGAACACCGCCGCCGCCCCCGGCAGCTTCGAAATCGAGGTCGCCCAGGTGGCAAGCGCTCACAAGATCGCGTCGCACGCATTTGCGGGCGGTTCGTCGACCGTCGTTGGGACAGGAACTCTCAGTATCTCCGCCGGCGTCCGCAGCTTTGCTATCGTCATCGACGATACTAACAATACGCTCGCAGGCATACGCGATGCGATCAACAGCGCGCCGACCAATTTGGCTGTGCGAGCGACGATCGTAACG
Source organism: Pseudomonadales bacterium (assembly GCA_020442965.1). GTDB lineage: Bacteria > Pseudomonadota > Gammaproteobacteria > Steroidobacterales > Steroidobacteraceae > CADEED01. The sequence goes on along the minus strand of JAGRJB010000243.1, from coordinate 622 downwards.
ACCGGTGACGGCAGCCGACTGGTTGTCTCAGCGCGTGAGTCGGGCGAGGTGAATACTCTACAGATCGTGGCTTCTGGTGGTGATGGCGGGTTGACTGCGCTCGACTACAATGTCGCCGGCCCGACGGGAAATTACACTGAGCTCGCGGCCGCAACCGATGCAGTGGTCCGTATCGAGGGCTTTGATGTCACGAGCTCCACCAATACGATCAGCGGTGCGATCGACGGTGTCACGCTGACGCTCCACAGCGCCGCCCCTGGCTCAATCGAGACCGTCACGGTTGGTAACGATTCGGACGCAGCGGTTGAACGCATCAAGAAGTTCGTTGCTGACTTCAATGCGACAGCAGCGACGCTCGCCAACCTGCGGCGTTTCAATCCGACGACCCGAGAGGCAGGTCCGCTATTGGGCGACGCGCTGCTGCGCAACGTCGAAGCTGACCTGCGACGGGAAATCGCCGCGCCGACCACTGGCGCTACACGGCCCTACACCACACTCGCGTCGATCGGCATCACGACGACCAAAGAAGGCACATTGCAGCTCGACGATGCCAAATTGAGTGCCGCTCTGGCGGCCGACTTTGACGGCGTCGGCCGCCTGTTCGGTGCGAGCGATGGCATTG
>JAGRJB010000242.1 GCA_020442965.1 Pseudomonadales bacterium | reverse complement strand
ATGGTAGAACTGCAGCTTCCCAAGCTGCTAACGTGGGTTCGATTCCCATCACCCGCTCCAGCGAACTGGTCGCCCACGTTCACGAGGCGTCACGCCTGGCGTGCGAAGACGCAATGCTGCATAGCGCGAGGTTCGCACTCGCTGGCCATAGGCACACCGATGCAACTGCGGCGACGTACCGAACGCCGTACTTTCGAGCCCCTGAAATGATCGCAGCACGTACCCGCTGATCGTTAGCTTGGAGGCCGATTGCCTGCCGCGGCTGAGCCGGCGCAGCGAGCCATTGAGCTGCGCGACCGATTTTTGCGGGTGCCCCACCTCAAGCACGTTCGAAATGCGCTTCGTTCAGGCTGCCGATTGATATAGCGGGCGCCCGGTCGTGCGTACCGCGAAGGCGAGGTCGTTAGTGGAAATCGCCGACCGATCTAACTGGTCGGGTGTGTTGCGCTTCGCTGCGCGCTGATTTCTTCCGCCTGCCATGCAGGTGCAGTATGATCCCGCTTGAGTCTCGTGCCGTGCATTTTGGAGGTAGGCCTGTGGATCGTAGAAGACTGCTCACCACGACGGCCGCGGCACTTGCGGCCGGCACCATTGCGGGTACGCGGGCAGTCGCCGAGACTGTCGCTCCGGAGCGCAAGAATTATGTCCTCGTGCATGGCACCTGGTTGGGTGGCTGGAGTTGGCAGCGCGTGCGACGCATCATGCAGGCGGTCGGTCATGAGGTGCACGCGCCTTCGCTCACGGGCTGCGGTGATCGCAAGCATCTGATGAGCCGCGACATCGGGCTCGAGACGCATATCACCGACATCGTGAATCTGATCGAATACGAGGAACTTGATAACGTCATTCTCGTGGGCCATTCATTCGCCGGGATCACGATCACGGGGATTGCGGATCGGATGCGTGGCCGTATCCGCCGGCTGGTGTACTTCGATGCGCTCGTGCCCGAAGGCGAGCGGATGTCGGGCGTCCAGAAAGGGCCCAACGGCGAGTTGCCGGAGAAGTGGCTCAAGCGACAGGAAAAGTTCATCGATGGCTATCAGATGGACTTTTTCGCCGAATACCCCATGAAAATGCTGATTCCCGAGGGCGATACCGCCAACGCCGACTGGGCGCGCCGGCGGATCACGCCGCATCCGGCGCGCGGCTGGTCGGATGACCTCGTCGTGACAAACGGTGGCTATACTGGTCTGCCCAAGAGCTATGTGCATTGCACCGGTCAAGTGTTCGCGCAGTCGAGCGAGCAGATGTACGGTCCGGCCAGGCGTCAGCCGGGCTGGGACTTCATCGAGTTTCCGTACCCGCGAGCGCCGATGATGACTCATCCTGAGCCAACGGCGGAGTTGCTGCTGCAAATGACCTGAGAGGTTGTCGTGAAACAGTCGATCCGATTTTTGATGTTGGGCGCCATTTCGGCGTCGATGATGTTGTTTGCAGCGTGTGCAACCTCTACAGGTAGCACGATGAGTGGCACGAGGGCACTGCGAGCCGCTGTGGATGGGGATTGGCGGTCAGCCGAAAGCAAGGCACGCGACGCCGCGCGCCATCCGGCCGAGTCGCTGCGGTTCTGGGGTCTGCGGCCCGGAATGACTATTCTTGAGGTAAATCCCGGCGCTGCGTCCTGGTGGACTGAAATTCTGGCGCCATACGCGCGCATGACCGGCGGGAAGTTCTACGCAACGGGCGCCGATCTGGATGACCCGAGAGTCTCCGAAAGCGCTCGCAAGGAGCGCGCCGCATTCGAGGAGAAATACAGCAACGCCGAGCTGTATGGCCAGGTCAAAGTCATCAACTGGAGCGCAACCTCAGTCTTGCCGCCCGCTAACACCTTCGACTTTGTGCTCGTGTCGCGCGCCTTCCATGGTTGGATGCGTCTCGGCGCGACCGATACCTATCTCAAGCGCGTGTTCGATATCTTGAAGCCGGGCGGAATTCTGGCGATCGAACAGCATCGCGCGAATCCTGGCGCGCAAGATCCGAAGGCTCCTGCCGGTTATGTCACGGAGGCGTACGTCGTCGAGCAGGCGGAGAAAGCGGGTTTTCGGCTGCAAGCCAAATCACAGGTAAATGCTAACAAGAGGGATACCAAGGACCACCCGTTTGGTGTCTGGACCTTGCCGCCGACACGGCTCACAGCGCCGTTTGGCAAGCCGCCGGATCCGACCTTCGATCGCAGCAAGTACGATGCCATCGGTGAATCAGACCGAATGACACTGCGGTTTGCCAAGCCGAACTAAGAGCATATATTTTGAGTACGACTGAATCACCGGGTCTCATGCGAGGACTCGGCCGCATCATTCTCAAGGGTCTGGTCACGATCCTGCCGATCGGCTTGACTGTCTACTTCGTCTATTGGTTGGGCGTTACGGCCGAGACGGTCCTGTCGATACCGATCAAGTGGGTGATCGACGACTCTAACTACTGGCCCGGTCTCGGACTGGTCACGGGCTTCGTGCTGCTGTTTGTGGTGGGTCTGGCGGTCAACGCGTTTCTGGTGCGGCGTTTTCTCGGGTTTGGTGAGCGACTGTTGCTGCGCGTTCCGGTCGTCAAGACCGTGTACAGCGCCATTCGTGATATGACGCGGCTCGTCAATACCGACAAGAGCAAGCGTGAACTCGAGCGAGTCGTGACAATAGCCTTCGGCCCGGGTCGCGTCGTCGGCTTTGTCACACAAGAGCAAGCGAGCTCGCTCGGCGTCGTGGACGGTGATGACATGGTGGCCGTCTATCTGCCGATGAGTTACCAGATCGGTGGTTATACGGTCTATTTGCCACGTTCCGAGATCACCGCGACCGATCTGACCGTCGAACAGGCCATGCGTATTGTCCTGACAGGCGGGGTGCAGGGGCGCTGATTCAGCCCCCCGCCTTTTTGACGTCGCGATATCCGAGCGCCAATAGCTCGGTTATCAGTCGATCACGATGATCGCCCTGAATTTCGATCGTGCCGCCGCGCACCGTCCCGCCGCAGCCGCACTTGCGCTTGAGTGTCGTACAAAGTTGTTCGAGATCCGCCCCGGCCAATGGGATGCCGACGATGACTGTGACGCCCTTGCCGCCGCGCCCGGCTGTCTGTCGGCCAATGCGGATCGCGGCTGGTCGTGTTGCGGATGTCGGCTTCAACTTCTGTAGCTTCAGGGGCGTATCCGTTAGATTGCTCGAATTGCGATGTAATCTACCAGAGGAAATGACGATGTTGCTGCCGAGATCAATCTGGCGACGGCTGTTCGGTTTGGGTAGTGGAATGGGATTGATGGTCCTGCTCCTGGCGGGGCAAGTCGAGGCTGGCGCTCACACCGCATTGACGCGCACTAACGATGCTTTCTGCATCGCCGCGCAATATTTGCTGGCGGATACGACGCAGAAGGCCCAGATCGAGATCCACTCTGATTTCGAGTCGTTCAAGAAATCGAAGACCAGCATCGCGCCGCTGACCATCCATCAATATGTTCAGTATGCAGCGGACGATTCGCGGCGACCGCTCAGGATCTCCTGCAAATTGGCGACAGTCGATCACCTGCAGAGTGCGTTTGGTGCTGCGGCAGCCGGTCCGCAGCATTCCTGCCAAGACTTGAATCATTTGATGGTCGATCAGGTGTTTGCCGCGCTGACGACCGAGGAACATGCCCGCGTCAAGCTACCCCCTGAGAGCTTCAGCTTCGAGCCGGATCTCAACACCGTGTTAGGATCGAAATGGGTGGCGGACTATCAGTACATCTGGCAGGACGCGGACGGCAGCGTTCATCTGCTCGCCAAAGCGCTGCACGTGCCCTACCAGCATTGGCTCTGGCGTTTTGCGCCCGAACGCTTTCGTGGGGTCTACTACTGTCACCTCGTCGCGCCGGAGTATTTGCGTGCAATTATGCTAGGTGCTGTCGTCGCTCCATAAACGCGGCAGGACTAACTCGACGATCAAGCCGCCGTCGGGTGCATTGCGTGCGGCAGCGGTTCCGCCATGCGCTGCCACCACGCGCGCGGTGATCGCCAGGCCGAGCCCCTCACCGCCGCTATTGCGATCGCGCGCATCGACCACCCGGTGAAAGGGCTCAAAGATATTCTTGAGTTCTGTCTCCGGTACGCCCGGTCCATGGTCGGCTACGCGAACTGTGACAGAACCGGGACTCGTCTCCAGGCTCACCGTGACTTCAGTCGCCACGGCGGTGTGCCGTACCGCATTGCGAACTGCATTCTCGATCGCGCTCGCCATCCAGGTGGCATCGATGCGCAGCGACAAGCCGTTGGTAGGGCTCAGCAAACGAACGCGTTTACCCACAGCGCGTGCTTCGAAATCTGCGTCCCGAGCGATGCCCGACACCAACGCAGCGACATCCGTCTCGGTGCGCCTGAGTGCCTCATCACCCGCGCCCAGCCGCGTCACCGACAAGATCTGGCCGATCAGCGCATCGAGTCGTTCGGTATTGTGTTCAAGTCGAGTGAGTTGCTGATCGACATTGGAGCCCGGCTGACGGGCAAGACCCAGTGCGAGGCGAATGCGAGCAAGCGGTGAGCGCAACTCATGCGAAACGTCCCGCAACAGACGCTCGCGACTCGCAAGCAGCTCACGGATTCTCGCGCCCATCGTCGCGAAATCGCGAGCGAGTCGTCCGAGCTCGTCTCGGCGCCCCAGCGTTCTGCGGGACGGAGCACCGTCGAGACTGCCACTGGCGAAATTCTGGACCGCGTTAGTCAGATCGTCGATCGGACGCGTGATCGAGCGCGCCAGAATCCAGCTGACGAGCGCTGTGATCGCAAGCGCGATCAAGGTGATCCAGACACGCGCCTCCAGTAGCGCACGCAAGCCAAACCGATCAGGCCGCGGGCGCAGCATCGCCAACCGATAGGTCTCGCCATTGCGACCCACCAGCAAAGGGAATGGCTCGGGCCCGCGGACTTGTACGCCTTCGATAGCGATCGATCCGCGGCCGGCGCGTATCCGCCGCCCCGGCGACCGGCGACCAAATTGTCTACCGAGCAATTCATGGCCCGATTCATCGATGATCATGATCGAGGCTGATTGCTCCTGCTGGCCCTTCGCACGCAGCCAGTTCACCAGGCCTTCGCGGCCGCCGCGGGCCAGTGCCGAGGCGGCTTCCGCGACCTGTGCATCGCGTTCTTGTGGTTGCAGCTCATTGCTCGTCAGCGAGAGTACTGTCACACCGATCGCGGCCGCTACGATCGCCAGCAGCGCGAGCCAGAACGACAGAAAGATCCTGACGGAAAGACTCTTCACGCTGCCGTAGTGTCGTTGTGCTCGGTAGTCAGAATATAGCCCGCGCCGCGAATGGCGCGGATTTCCGCGCGGTTCGCCGGTAGCGCGAGCTTGCGGCGCAAGTTGCTGACGTGGGTATCGATACTACGGTCGTACAACTCCAGTGGCCGACCGAGCGCCTGCTCAGTGAGCCGCTCACGACTAACAATCGTGCCGGCTTCGCGCAGCAGACATTCGAGTACCCGGAACTCCGCGCCAGTCAAGTCGACGGAGCGCCCGCTGACGGCGACACTCATGCGCGCAGGATCGAGTGTCACCGGTCCCGCTCGTAGCGGGTCGGTCGCACCGGGTGGCGCGTGCACGGCGCGACGTAAGATTGCTCTGACGCGCGCCGCGAGTTCCCGTGGATTGAACGGTTTGGCCAGGTAGTCGTCGGCCCCGAGCTCGAGGCCGAGGATGCGGTCCACATCGTCACCGCGGGCAGTTAGCATCAAAACCGGGACTCGCTTGGACCGGCCACGCAGGGTCTTCAGGATCTCGAACCCGTTCGCTCCAGGCAGCATGACATCGAGAATGATGAGGTCTGGCGCGCTTGCGGCGATTGTCGTCAGCGCTTCACCGCCATCCGCTGCGGTATCGACTGCGAATGATTCGCGCTCGAGGTATTCCACCAACATCTGCGCAAGTTCACGGTCGTCGTCCACCACGAGCAATCGGGGTTTTGAGTCCATGGCTGCCATGCTGCCGTGCTGTCACCCATTTGTCATGCCCGTGCGTCGCGTCTTGACGCAACTTTGCGCGACATTGACCGTCCCTAGACACAATCAGACCGACCGTTAGCGCAAACTCAGTGGCGTCGAAGGCACCAGCGGTGCGTTCCTACTACGGAGACTGACAGAGATGAAACGTTCAACTACAGCGATTCTGCTGGCGCTCGCGATGGCGACTTCAACCGGCGTCTATGCCGTTGGCGCGGATAGCACCGCTCAGAGCGGCCGAGGCCAGCCAGACAAGATGATGTCGGGGATGACGGGCCCGCGTTCGATGACGCGACTCACCAAGGAGTTGGCCCTCAGCAGCGAGCAGCAAGACAAGATCAAGGCGATATTGGATGCGGCTCGCCCGCGGATGGATGCGATTCGCATCGATCGGAAGAACAACCGCGACACACTGATGAATGCGGATCCGGGCGACGCGAATTATGCGACAACGGTCGCTAACGCCCGCAACGTGGCAGCTGACATTGCCAGCCGCATGGTTACCGAGAGCAGTCAGTTGCGAGCCAGCATCTGGGCCGTGCTGACCCCGGAGCAGCGAGTCAAGGCCAAGGCTCTGCGGGCGCAGCGCGCTGATCGAACGCAGGGGCATCGCGGGCGTCACGGATGGCGCCATGGCAATCCGGGCGATGCGACTCAGCCCGAGCCACCGGCCGATCCAGGTTCCTGACGTCAGTCGGTACCAGGCGCCTGTTAATGTGAAGGCCATCACCGCCAGCAGAGAAATTTCACTCTGCTGGCGGTTTTCGTGTAGTATCCCGCCCGCTGAAACAGGGCAGCGCGGTCAGCGCCCCTTCGCTCGTAGCGTTGCGTCCACCAGAGACGCCCTCACTTCGATAACGTAAACCCCTCTCGCTACTGACCGCTACGCAGCTTAAGTCTGTGTGTTGCGAGTCCAAACTATCAGGTTCAAAAGATGAATTTTTCCGATCTCGGGCTCAAGCCCGAGTTGCTTCGTGCTGTGGCCGACAAGGGCTATACAGTAACTACTCCCATTCAAGCCGAAGCGATTCCGGCCGTGCTGGCAGGCCGCGATGTACTCGCGGGCGCGCAAACCGGTACAGGCAAGACAGCAGGCTTCATGTTGCCGATTTTGCAACGCCTCGAGACGAGCCGGCCGGGCGCGCCGCGCGTTTTAATACTCACGCCCACGCGGGAGCTCGCCGCGCAGGTTGCCGCGAGTGGCGTCGACTACGGCAAATACACCGATTTGCGAGTCGAAGTCGTATTTGGTGGCGTCAACATAAATCCGCAGATGGGCAAACTGCGGCGCGGCTGCGACATCCTGGTGGCGACGCCGGGTCGGCTGCTCGATCTCACCCAGCAACGTGCTGTGTCGCTCGCCGAAGTCGAAGTTTTCGTGCTCGACGAAGCCGATCGCATGCTCGATATGGGCTTCATTCGGGACATCAAGCGCGTGATGGTGCAGCTACCGAAAGTGCGCCAGAACTTGTTGTTCTCGGCGACCTACTCGGACGACATCCGCTCACTCGCCAACAATTTGTTGCGCGACCCGGTCGCGATCCAGGTGACGCCGCGCAATGCCACGGCCGACAAGGTCGATCAGGTGGCCTACAAGGTGCCCAAGGATCACAAGCGTCATTTGCTGGCGCATCTCATCCGTGAGGGCAGTTGGCAGCAGGTACTCGTGTTTACGCGCACCAAGCATGGCGCCAATCGACTGGCGCAGCAGCTCGAACGCGAGGGAATTACGTCTGCGGCCATTCACGGTAACAAGAGCCAGAACGCACGCGTGCAGGCGCTCGCTGCGTTCAAGAAGAACGAAGTGGTGGCGCTGGTAGCGACGGAGGTGGCGGCGCGCGGACTCGACATCAAGGAATTGCCGCACGTCGTCAATTACGAACTGCCGAATGTACCGGAAGACTACGTGCATCGGATCGGGCGGACCGCGCGAGCAGGTGCAAGCGGCAGTGCCGTGTCGTTAGTGTCGCCGGATGAGGCGCCGTTGCTGCGTGACATCGAACGATTGTTGAAGCGCAATGTTCCTTTCGTGCCGACACCGGCGTTCGAGATACGCGAAACGCGCGCCGAACCCGCCGGGACCGCGAATCGTGATCAGCCGCGGCGGGCCGAGCATCGAGCGCCTCGTGCGACCGCGGGGCGGCGATCATCGCGTCCCGGATCTGCGCCGCGCAAATCTGCTGATGCTGCACGCCAGGGCCCGGGCGTGGCCGCGCGCAGCGGTGGCGCATCAGGACATACGCCGGCCCGTGATCACGTGCGTTCCGATCGCAATGCGTCGCCCGAACGCGGTAGCAGCCATGGCGGGAGTAACGGGCGTCGTCCTGACGGTCGGCGTGCCGGCGGTGGCCAGCGCAGTGGCGGTGGCCAGCGCTCCGGCGGCGGCGGGTTTTCCCGTCTCAGCTGAGAAGCGCGCTGGTTAGCTTGAGTATCGCGCCGTGAGCCCCAACATGCATGGGATGTCCGGCGCACCGCGCGATTCTGCCAATTCCCTGCGGGCGTTCGTCGGCGTCTTTCGTTACAGCCGGCGAGCGCTCGAACTGGTTTGGACGACCAGCCGACCGCTCACGGTTGCACTGGGTATTTTGACGCTGGTTGCGGGCACGTTGCCCGCGGCGGTCGCCTGGGTTGGCGCCCAAATTGTCGATGCCGTGGTCGGCGCTATGCAGGCGGGTGGGATCGACGGCACACGAGTCATCGAGTTCGTCGTTCTGGAGGGTTTGTTAGTCGCGGCGATCGCTGCGGCACAGCGCGGTCTGTCGCTGAACCAATCGTTGCTGCGCGCGCAGCTTGGGCAGCGAGTCAACGTGATGATCCTCGACAAGGCACTGACGCTCGATCTCGAGCAATTCGAAGACTCCGAGTTCTACGACAAGCTGACGCGGGCGCGGCGTGAGGCATCCAGCCGTCCGCTGTCGCTCGTGATGCGGACCTTCGGGCTGGTGCAGAATGGCGTTTCGCTCATAAGCTTCGCAGTCTTGTTAGCAAGGTTCTCGCCCTGGGCAGTTGTCGTGCTACTGGCCGCTGGGTTACCCGCGTTCATCGCCGAGACAAAGTTCTCCGGGGACGCATTTCGCCTGTTCCGCTGGCGTGCTCCCGAGACCCGCATGCAGATGTATCTGGAGACGGTCATCGCGCGGGAGGACTACGCCAAGGAGGTCAAGTTGTTCGGCCTCGGGCCGCGGCTGCTCGATCGCTATCGCGCGATTTTTCAGAAGCTCTACGCCGAAGATCGTGCCTTGACCATTCGACGCGACGTATGGGGCTTTGCGCTGGGACTGATCGGAACACTCGCGCTGTACAGCGCGTACGCGTGGATCGCCCTGACAGCTGTCGCCGGCGCCATCACGCTCGGCGCCATGACCATGTATCTGATGCTTTTCCGGCAAGGGCAAAGCGCGGTCTCGGCGAGTCTTGCGGCGGTGGGTGGGATGTACGAGGACAATCTCTATCTGTCTACGCTGTACGAATATCTCGAAACGCCGGTGGGAACGGAGCGGGGCGATCTGCAGATTGGCCCGGATCCAACCGATGGCATACGGTTCGAAAACGTCAGTTTCATCTACCCGGGTGCGACGCGACCGGCACTCGAGAACGTGACGTTGCACATTCGTCCGGGGACCAGCATTGCGCTGGTGGGCGAGAATGGATCGGGCAAGACCACCCTCATCAAGCTTTTGACGCGGCTGTACAAACCGACCAGCGGCCGTGTGCTGCTCGATGGACTTGATCTCGAGCAATGGGACAGCGACGTGCTGCGACAACGCGTGGGCGTGATCTTTCAGGACTTCGCGCGCTATCAACTTCTGGTCGGCGAGAACGTCGGGGCGGGCGACGAGCCCAATTTCGACGATGAGACTCGTTGGCGAGAGGCGGCGGCCAAAGGACAGGCCGATCGATTCATCGAGGATCTTCCGGCAGGCTACCGCACCCAGCTCGGCAAGTGGTTCAAGGACGGTCGTGAGCTATCCGGTGGGCAGTGGCAGAAAATTGCGTTGTCGCGCGCGTTCATGCGGCTGCGTGCCGATGTGCTGGTCCTCGATGAACCGACGGCCGCCATGGATGCGCAGGCCGAGGCCGATGTGTTCGAGCATTTCCGTCAGCTCGCGCAGGATCGGATCACGATTCTGATATCGCATCGATTTTCGACCGTGCGTATGGCCGATCAGATCGCGGTCTTGGATGAAGGGCGTATCGTCGAGCACGGCACGCACGCCGAACTGCTGGCGAATAGCGGTCGTTATGCGACGCTGTTCGAACTTCAGGCGCGCGGCTATCGATAGTGACAGATGGCTACTTCCATGCCTGCGGACGCCAGCGAGATATCGCATGCGACAAATCGCCGGCTTCGGGGGCCATAGTGAGTCAGGCGATCCTTACGACTACCTTGCCCGTGTTCTTGCCAGCTAACATGTACTCGACCGCATCGGCTACCGACTCCAGGCCCACGAAGGGTGTCGGATCGACGAGCGGTTTGATTCGACCGTCGTAGTACAGCTGTAACATCTGTCGCGTCGACTCAGGTTGGTATTCCGGAAACTCCTGATTCTGAAACGCCCGGACCGAGGCAGACTTCCAGTAGAGTTTGCGGTAGATCCTGGGGTGCGGGACATTCTCTATCGGTTTATCGAAATCGGATGTATGCCCGCTGATGATCAGGCGCCCGTGCTTCGCCAAATGATCCAGGAACGTATCGAAGACCTCGCCGCCGACGGTGTCGTATGCGATATCGAGGCCGCGAGGGAATTCCCGCTCGAGCACGCCACGCAGGTCTTCACGGCGATAGTCGATCACTCGATCGCAACCCAGCTCGTGAAGTGTTTCGACTTTGCTGTTAGTGCCGGTGATACCGATTACGGTATTGCCGGCAAGCTTGGCGAGTTGTACGACGATATGACCGATGCCGCCGGCTGCTGCGGATACGGCGATCGTCTCGCCGCTTCTCATTTGGGCGATGTGATTCAATCCGACGTACGCTGAGACGCCCGTGGGGACCAGCGTCAAGATTTCCGCCGACGCCTCGCGAACCTTGACGAGCCGCTCGACGTTGGCCTTCTGGAATTGGCGATAACCTGTGCCCAACATGACGGTCGCGACCGCATCGCCGACTGCGAATCCGTCGGTGTCAGGACCCAGTGCGACTATCTCGCCGATCGATTCGATGCCCATGTCGTACGGCGGTACGACATCCACGTAGCGAATCTTGTTACGGCAGAGGTTCTTGTCGAAGATCGCATTGCACCCGGCGAACCGATTTCGCACAATCGCTTCGCGAGGGCCAGGCTCCTGCCAGTCTGCGCGACTGATGCTGGTGGAACTGCGAAA
>JAGRJB010000241.1 GCA_020442965.1 Pseudomonadales bacterium | reverse complement strand
TCCTTGGGGTTCTCGCGGGCGTCGTTGCGCATCATCCGATTGCCGCGCGGATCGACGATATATAGACCGTGCGCGCGGTCGTCGACCGGGAATGCGGCACTGAAGGCAGTGCCGGCGGCATCACTGGCATCGATCACCGTCAACCCTAGGTGTTCGCGCGCAAGATATTCGTTATCGCAGCAATCAGCCGTCGCCAGAAATACGCGTTGCACGCGGGACATCTCATTTGCGAGTGCCAATCGAACCTGGCGTACCGTGACGAGTGCCGCCCGGCAGTCGGAATCACAGGCGCCGTTGGCGATGTAAATGATCGACCATTTGCCGGCCAGCAAGTCGTTGCTGGCGATTGTGCGGCCGCTCGACTCGCGCAGCGTGGCGGTCGGCAGCGGCTTGGCTGGATGGATCAATTCACCCTTGTTAGTGCGATCGTCCGGCCGCCAGGGTGTGCCGTAGTAGAGTGCGAACGAAATCGCCAATGGCACGAAAAAGATCGCTGCAATAATCAGTAGCGTACGACGCCCGCGTCGGCGTTGTGCATCTGCAGTATCGTCGCGGGTCATTCAAACAACCTTGCGCAAATTCAAACCAACGTACAATCCGAGCAGCACGACCGCGAAGCCCCACCACTGCACCGCATAACCGACGTGACGCATCGGGTTGAGTCCCGGTGCGGCCCAATGGCGCTCGTACCCGTACGCAGCATCTGCATCCAATAGCACGATACGTGATTCCAGGGGGCGTCCAAGCGCAGCTGCGAGCTCGGTCATCCTGGGAAAACTCGTCACTCGCGGCCAACCGGCTGTCGTCTGCGGCGCGGCGCGGCCCGACGCGAGACCGGCGCTCGGCAACTCGTCAATTCTGCCAACTATCGTGCTGACGTGCGGCGCGTCGAACGCGACGTCCGGCAATTGGTCGCGAAAGCCCGCAAAGGGGATCCAGCCGCGATTGACGAGAACCACGTGCCCGTCGGTTAGTACGAATGGTGTCAGGATCTCGTAGCCCGCACGACCGTCGAAGATTCGATTGTCGAGCAGGAACTGACGCTCGGGTGCGTAGGAGCCGCGCAAGCGCACGCGCGAGAATTCCGGCAGCACTGCCAGATGTGCTGTTCCGACCTCGATCGCGCTGTTGGTACTACGCGCGAACGCGTCCCAAGTGGCTTGACGTTCCGCGCCGCGCTGCCACTGCCAGAATCCCAGCGTCACGAACAGGCTGCCAAACAGGATCGTCGCGACGGTCATGAGCCATGACGGCGCGAATTCTCGTTGACCTAGCTTGATACCCATGCAGCTCGTAAGACAATGTCCGTCGCAATCCGATCCCGATCCGGCCCGGAGATTGTACCGGTGAGTCAAGCCGCCGACGCTATAATCCAGCCCCCATGGACATCATCAAGATCCTGATAGTCCTTGTCCTGATCGCGATCGTCGCAAGTCTCGGCAACGCACTATTCCACCTCTCGAGTGGCAAGGGTGATTCGCGCAAAATGGCGCGTGCGCTGACCGTGCGCGTGGGTTTGTCGTTGGCGCTGTTTCTCCTGCTGATGCTCGCGTGGTATCTGGGTTACATCAGTCCGCATAATCTGCCTCCGGGACGCTAGTCATGTCGCTGGATCCGATGGCGCCCCTTGCCGGTAGTACTGCCTCGCTCTGCGGACCACTCATGGGCGTCACGCTCGTGACCAACGATGCTGCGGTGACCGTGCAGTTCCTCACGCAGGTAATGCGGATGCAGCTCGAACGCGAGCGCGTTCCATCCCCCGCCGAAGCACGGCAATGCCGTGATCTGTGGGGGCTCGCGGCGGATGTTCATTGGCGTGAGTGGCATCTTGTCGCGACGGTCAGCGAATCCGAGGTGTACGTCCGGGTCCTCGAAATGCCCGGCGGCCAACTGATACGACCCGCGATGGAATCGCGCCTCGCCGGCGGGTTGTCGATCGGATTCCCGGTAGCGAGTCTCGAGCGGACGCTCGAACGCGTCTCCCGGCTCGGTGTCGAAAGCACCGCCGGCATCGTGCCACTCACCATCACACGGCCCGACGGTACGACTTACGTGTCCGGCGAGATCATGTTCCGCGGACCCGAAGCGATCTACATGCTCGTGGTCGGTCGCCCGGCAGACATGACACCGGTCGGCCCGATCGATCCCGTGACCGGCATCGGCGGGCCCGCTTATTCGGCGATGGTCGTGCCCGACGGCATCCGCGAGATCGAATTTTATCGCGAGGTTCTTGGCTGGGAAGCCCGGCAGAACATCGTGCTAACGACCTCTGGCCCAGCGGGCGGTCTCGGGCTCGATCCCGGGACTCAGTTCCGCTTCGTGCAGCTGTTCGCGCCGGGCGCGACCAGTGCCTATGTCGTACTGCTGGATATGATGGCAGTAGCACGCCGGAATCCCGTTGCACCACGCATGCCGAACCGAGGCCTCGTCATGTGGACGTTTGGCAGCCACAAGTTCGACGAAGTGGAACGGCGGGGCCGTGCCGCCGCTGCTGACAGTGCGCTGTGTTCGAATCTGCGCGTCGGGGTCGCCGAAGGTGCGCGCGCGCTAACGATCCACTCCCCCGCCGGCCTCATGATCGAGATCCGCGAACAGCCGTAGAGAGTCGCTCGGTTTGCGCACCCAGGCCGGTGCGCTCCGCATCAAATCCAATAGACGAATATGAACAACCCTAACCACACGACGTCGACGAAGTGCCAATACCAGGCCGTCGCCTCGAACGCGAAGTGCCGCTCCGGTGTGAGGTGCCCCTTCATCGTGCGGAACCAGATCACCAGCAGCATGATGGCGCCGAGCGTCACGTGAAAGCCGTGAAAGCCCGTCAGCATGAAGAACGTGGAACCGTAGATGCCGGTGGAGAGCTTGAGGCCGAGCTCGGTGTAGGCGTGGTGGTATTCCGCGCCTTGCAGAAAGACGAACAGAAAACCCAGCACCACCGTCAGGAACAGGAAGGTATTGAGAAGTACGCGGTTGCCCGCGCGGAGCGCGTGATGTGCGATGGTTACGGTAACGCCAGAGGTAAGCAGAATCAGCGTATTGAGCGCGGGTAAACCAAATGCCGGAATGATCTCGAACGAGCCATCTGCGCGTGGGCCGACCTTCGCCGGGCCATTGGTTGGCCAGACGTTGTCGAAGCCTGGCCAGTTGATCGCATGCGTGAAGATTTTGGTCCCCTCGCCGCCCAACCAGGGAACCGACAGTGAGCGTGCATAGAACAGCGCGCCAAAGAATGCCGCGAAGAACATCACCTCGGAGAAGATGAACCACATCATTCCCATGCGAAAGGAACGATCGACCGCCAGATTGTAGACGCCTTTCTGGTTCTCACCGATGACGGTGGCAAACCAGCCGACGAACATGAATATGAGCATCGCTATGCCCGGCAACAGGATCCAGATGGGAAACCAGTCGTTCAAATAGGCGACGGCGCCAAACATCAGCATGAACAGCGAACCCGAGCCGATGATCGGCCATGGGCTGCTGTGCGGAATGTAGTATTTGTCAGCGGCGGCTGCGTGAACCTGTGCCATGATCGATAATTCCCTGACTATAATGTGAACGAATAGTTAGCGACGACCGACGCGTGTTACCGAGTCGTAGAATGTGTATGAGAGCGTGATGCGATCGACGATGCCCGGCAACGCCGGATCGACGATAAAGCGCACCGGCATCGGACGCTGTTCATTCACCGCAAAGTTCTGCGGCGTGAAACAGAAGCATTCGGTCTTGCGAAAGAAAGCTACCGCCTGACCGGGCGAAATATTGGGCACCGCCTGCGCAACAGTGTCCCGACCGGTCAGATTGTGAGCGACATACTGCACTTCATAGAGCCGGCCGGGATGTACTTGCATCGACTTCACAACGGGCCGGAACTCCCAGTTGCCCACGGTGGGCAAGTCTGCGAGAAACTCGACCGTGATCAAGCGCGAATCGTCGGGGGTCTCTGCAACAACCCGCCTTTCCGCGAGAGTTGTCTGATCGCCATAGCCCGTGAGCGTGCAGAGCACGCCGTAGAGCGGCACGAGAGCAAACCCGAAGGCGAACGCACCGGCCGCAAACAGCAACAGCCGGCCCGTTAGCTGTCGATTGGCGGCGGCGCGTAACGCAGGCGTCATAGGCCGCACGTCTTGCGGTTGATCGATGTCTCTCGGGTGCTGCATCTCGGTTCGCGTAGTGATGGGGCAGCGCTATTGGGCGCGACTGACCGAGAGAGCGATGAACCCGAGATAGAAGCCGAGCGCGACCAAACCCAAAACAATGGCGGTGCGCCGGACGCGCGCGCGCCGTGTCGCATCGTAGCTGGTGCGCGGATCGCTGCTCATACTGCTAACACCCAAAGTGAAGATCAATGCTCGGCACCACGGGCGATCACCTCGAGCGACGGCGGTGTCTCCCAGCTGTGATAGGGAGCCGGTGACGGCAGTTCCCATTCGAGACCGTGCGCGCCTTCCCAGACGCGACTGCCCACCTTCTCACCGCCACGTACGCATTTCCAGATTATGTACGGGAACATGAGCTGCGAGAAACCAAAAATAAACGCGCCGATCGAAGACACCATGTTCCAGTCGGCGAACTGGGTAGCGTAATCGGGGATGCGGCGTGGCATACCTGCCAGGCCGAGGAAGTGCTGCGGGAAGAACAGGATGTTCACACCAATGGTGGAAATCCAGAAGTGCCACGTGGCCAGGCGCATGTCGTACATCTTGCCGGTCCATTTCGGCAGCCAGTAGTAAACGCCGGCCATGATCGCGAACACGGCGCCTGGCACCAACACATAGTGGAAGTGGGCGACAACGAAGTACGTGTCCTGGTACTGGAAGTCCGCCGGTACGATTGCGAGCATCAGGCCCGAGAATCCGCCGATGGTGAACAGGAAGAGGAAAGACAACGCAAACAACATCGGCGGCTCGAACGTGAGCGAGCCGCGCCACATGGTTGCGGTCCAGTTGAACACCTTCACCCCGGTCGGAATCGCGATCAGCATGGTCGACAGCATGAAGAACAGCTGCCCGGCGAGCGGCATGCCGACGGTGAACATGTGATGCGCCCACACGATGAACGACAGGAACGCAATCGAGGCCGTCGCGTAGACCATCGCGCCGTAGCCGAAGAGCGGCTTGCGTGAGAAGGTCGGGATGATCTCCGAGATGATGCCGAACGCCGGCAGGATCATGATGTACACCT
>JAGRJB010000240.1 GCA_020442965.1 Pseudomonadales bacterium | reverse complement strand
GGCGCAGCTTGTCCTGCTCGAAGGATATCGGCAGGCCGGCGGCGACGCAGATCTGCTCGCGCACCAGGTCCACGCCGAACACCGCCTCGGTCACCGGATGCTCGACCTGCAGGCGGTTGTTCATCTCGATGAAATAGAACTCGCCATTCTCATACAGGAACTCGAGCGTGCCGGCACTGCGATAGCCGACGGCCCGGCACGCTGCCACGACTTTGTCACCCATCTTCGCGCGCTGCTCGGCGGTTATCCCAGGCGCTGGCGCTTCTTCGACAACTTTCTGATGGCGCCGCTGCATGGAGCAATCCCGCTCACCCAGATGTACGACATTGCCATAGTTGTCTGCCAAAACCTGAAACTCGATATGACGCGGTCGCTCGAGAAATTTCTCCATATAGACCTGATCATTACCGAACGCCGCGGCCGCCTCGCTACGCGTGATCGCGACTGCGCTCGGCAGCGACGCTTCGCTGTGCACAACGCGCATGCCGCGACCGCCGCCGCCGCCCGACGCTTTGATGATCACCGGGTAGCCGATGTCGCGCGCGATGCGGAAATTCTCGTCGGCATCGTCGCGAAGTGGCCCGTCGGAGCCCGGTACACAGGGCACGCCCTGCGCTTTCATGGTCTTGATCGCCGACACCTTGTCACCCATCAAGCGAATGACCTTCGCTTGCGGTCCGATGAAGACAAAGCCACTGTCCTCCACGCGCTCGGCAAAGTCCGCATTTTCCGACAGAAATCCATAGCCTGGGTGAATGGCTACCGAATCGGTGACTTCGGCCGCGCTGATGATCGCGGGCATGTTCAGGTAGCTCTTGGGTGACGGGGGTGGTCCGATACACACCGACTCGTCGGCGAGCAGCACATGTTTGAGATTGGAGTCAGCGGTCGAATGCACCGCCACGGTCTTGATGCCGAGCTCGCGGCACGCTCGTAGGATACGCAGCGCGATTTCGCCGCGGTTGGCAATGACAATTTTCTCGAGCACGCAGTACTACTCGATTACGAACAGCGGTTGACCGAACTCCACCGGCTCGCCATTTTGCGCCATGATGGCGGTGACTTTGCCGGCCTTGTCGCTCTCGATCTGGTTCATCATCTTCATGGCCTCGATAATGCACAGCACCTGGCCCTCCTTGACCTCCGCGCCAATGTCAACGAACGGCTTCGCACCCGGCGACGGTGCGCCGTAGAACGTGCCCACCATCGGCGCCGTCACGACGTGTTCGTTGGGCCGCGCCGGGGCCGCGACGGGATCGGCGGTCGCGGCTGCCGGCATGGCGGCCGTTGGTAGCGCGGCGGGGTGCGCGAATGGCGGTGCAACCATGGCTGCGGCGGCACCGGTCGGCATCCGGCTGATGCGCACCGCTTCCTCGCCCTCCTTGATTTCAATCTCGGCGATACCGGATTCTTCCAGCAGCTCGATCAGCTTCTTGACTTTACGAATGTCCATGCAGGTGGTTTTCCGTGTCTTGTTAGTGGGCACGCGCTGCCGCCGCTCGCACTGCCAACTCGTAGCCGAGTGGGCCGAGGCCGACGATGCAGCCCAGTGCGATGTCGGAGAAAAACGAATGCTGGCGAAATGACTCGCGCGCAAACGTATTGGAAAGGTGTATCTCGATAAACGGCAACTTGACGCCCAGCAAAGCGTCGCGCAGCGCAATGCTGGTGTGGGTGAGTCCGCCTGGATTGAAGATTGCGCACCGCACGCCGTCCGCGCGCGCCGAGTGAATGCGGGCGATCAATTCGTGCTCTGCGTTGCTTTGGAACGTGACGAGCTCGTGGCCCAGCTCCTTGGCTAGCGCTTGCAGCCGCGTCTCGATAGCCGGAAGCGTGTCCGATCCGTACACTTCGGGCTCGCGTTGGCCGAGCAGGTTAAGGTTCGGTCCGTTTAACAATAGCAACCGGGCCATGGACGTCTGCTGCTCCCCAACAACGCAAAGTGCGGTGGGAAATGTACCCTAATTTGGCGCGATCTGCCGCAAATAGCGCTTATCTTCGTTTAGCGAGGCGCTGTAGCTCAGCCGCGATCGCTGCTCGCGCCGCGTCCGGCGCCAGGCCTGCGGAATCGACATCGCGGACTCGATCAAGGATGAACTCCGCCTCATCGCGGTGCAATTCGCCCACTTTCAGGGCCAGGACCCGACCTGACTGGTCCGCAAAAATGCTCACTGGAAAGGCGAGACCGATGCCGAACGCGTCGGCCGCTTGCAGGCCATCTTCCTCGCCGATCAACAGCGGGTAGTCCACGCGGGTCTTGGCGACGTATTTCAACACGTCGTCGCGAAAATCGACGGCGATTCCGATCACCTCCAGTCCCTGCGCCTGTCGTTCGCGGCGCAACTGATTCAGCAGCGGAATCTCGCGCCGACAGGGAGCACACCAGGTGGCCCAGAAATTGATCAGCAGCGGTCGACCGGCGAACGACGACAACGCTGTCGGCTCACCGGCACGGTTCGCCAGGGTGAAATCTGGCAGGACTTCCGGCACCTTGCGCGTCAGCGGCGGTGGTGTGGGATCGGCGTAAGGATCAGGCAGGACGTCAGGCTGGATCGGGTCCGCAACCAGGGTGCTGCCTTGCCGATCGCTCGAGAAAGCGCCGAACAGAATAAATCCTGACAAACCCGCTATCACGATGACGATGAGCGCGAGGCCAACCCGACTGCGTTGCGGCACGGTCGTTAGTGCTCCGTACTCGCCGTTCGAGTTTCCGCTGCCAAGGCGCGTGCGACTACAGTGGCGAATTCGGGAGCTTTCATGTAGCCGACAACGCGGTAGGCACTGCGTTCACTGCCGTCCACACCGTAGAACGCGATGGTGGGTGGACCGAAGATGCCGAAGTGTTTAAGCAGTTCCTGATCGTCCGCATCGTTCGCGGTCACGTCGGCTTGCAGCAGCAGCGTGTCGGCGAGCGCGGTCTGCACAGCGTGGTCCGTGAACGTGTACTTTTCCATCTCTTTGCACGAGACACACCAGTCGGCATAGA
>JAGRJB010000239.1 GCA_020442965.1 Pseudomonadales bacterium | reverse complement strand
TTGGCGAACGCGGCAACGGGAAATGGCAAAGGATCAGCTGGGACCAAGCGACCACCGAGATCGCTGACAAGTTTCTCGACCTCGTCGTAAAACATGGACCAGAGTGCATCTCCTACGGTAGCGGCACCCAAATGGCGCTCAAGCGCGGCGCATTTTGTAGCCTCGCTCGCTTCGCGAACATCACTGGCGTCACCGTTCCTGAGTTCCTGTCTGGCGTCGGTGACCTGCCGAGTGGCGTATACCTGACGCTCGGACAGGTTCATACCGGCGATACCATGGCGGCGGTCTACAAATCGCGCTGTGTTCTGGTCTGGATGAGCAATCCCGCCGTGACCCGCATTCCCGATGCGCACTTCTTCTGGGACGCGAAGTACAACGGCACCGAAGTGATCGCGATCTCTCCGGAATTCACGCCCACAGCGATGCACTCGAGCCTCTGGCTCAATCCCAAGCCTGGTACGGATACCGCATTGGCGATGGCGATGGTCCACGTCATTCTGCAGGAGGGTCTGTACCAAGCCGACTACATCAAAGAGCAGAGCGACCTGCCGTTGCTCGTGCGAACGGATACACAGCGGTTGCTCAGGGCTAACGAGCTCGCGCGTCTTGATCAGTCCTCTGCCGGCGGTGACAGGTTTCTCGTGTGGGATGAAGCGACGAACGCCGTCGCGATCGCGCCCGGATCAGGCTCTGGCGATGGTCCGCCCGCAACGTTGCGACTCGGCGCACTGCGACCGATGCTCGAGGGAAGTTGGCGGCTCGACGGGCTCGATGGCGACATCGAAGTGACTACGGTCTTCGAGCTGGTGAAACTGCGCGCCGCCCGGCATTCGCCCGACTTAGCGTCCGACATAACGGGCATCCACCCGAATCTGATACGCCAGGTCGCGCGCAAGTTCGCCACCGCGCGGCCGGCAATGATCTTCTCCGGTTACGCGGCCTGCAAGTGGTTGCACGGTGACATCCTGCAACGCTCGATGCTGTTGTTACTGTCGTTGACCGGCAATCTGGGACCGGAGGGTGGCGGTCTGCAGATCGGTAATTCGGCCAGGACGAAAACGATGGCCTTCGCTTTCGATGGCATTGGTACGGCATTTCGCGGCATATCCGGCACGACCTGGGACTACGACCACGGCGACATGAAAGCACTGAACCGCACGACCTACGGTGACGAGCTCGCGGATGAGATTGATCAGCACTATCAGGAGAGCATCCGCAAGGCCTGGTTCCCGAGTCACAGTCAGAAGGGCTGGAAGATGGGGTTCTTTGCCGGCAACGGCGGCGCCAATTGGCGCGCGTCCGGCAAGCAGTGGCGCAAGCAGGCGTTCGAAAAGCTCGAGACGATCGTTGCGCTGGTGCCGGATGCCGGGATCACTTCCCATTATGCGGACTACGTACTACCTATCGCGCACCACTACGAGCGTGCCGACATGATGCTGCAATCACGAACGCCGTATGTGCAGGTTCTGGATGCCGCAGTGCCGCCGCTGGGCGAATCCGTCGATGATTGGGAGGCGAATCGACGACTCGCCGCAGCGATCAGTCGTCGTGCGACCGAGCGGGGCATCGGTGTGATCGAGGACAACGTCAATGGCAGACGCGTGCAGCGAGATTACACGCGCTGCCTGGAACTTTTCACGATGGCGGGACGTATCAAGAGCGTAAAGGATGTTTGTCAGTACATCATCGATACCACCCCCGGCATCCCGAAAGTGTCGTTCGCGGAACTCGCCGCGAGAGGCGCTATTCGCGTCGATGGATCGGAACGTACGACCTGGGATGATCAGAGCACGACCTACCATGCCGAGATCTTTGCGAGCGTGCGCGACAAAGTTCCCTACGAAACACTGACGGGCAGGCAGACCTTCTATATCGACCATGACTGGTTCCTGAAGTTCGACGAAGCATTGCCCGCACACAAGCAGCCACTCGCCAACAAGGGCTATTCGATGCGCATGATGATGGGGCATGCGCGACATGGAATTCATAGCATGTGGCGCGACGATTCCTTCTTGCTGAGCTTGCAGCGCGGTGAACCGGACATCTATGTCAATCCAGATGATGCGGCGAGCCGCGGCGTGAACGATGGGGACAGCGTGCGCGTATTCAACGACGCGGGCGAGTTCTATGCGATGGCTCACGTCAGTGCGGGTATCCAGCCGTCGATGCTCTTCATGTATCACGGCTGGGATCCCATGATGTTCCGTGACCGCCAGAATTTCGGTGCCGTTATTTCCACGGCGGGCCTGATCAAACCAACCAGCATGGCGGGGGGTTACGGACATATCGGCTATCGGGCCGCGGAATTCTCCCCCAATCAGACTTACAAGGATTTCACATGCGAGTTTGAGAAGGCCGCGGCGGAAGCGGTGGCGACTGCGGGTGCCGGCAATGGGTAAGCAGGTGGCGATGGTCATCGACCTGAACAAGTGCATTGGTTGTCAGACCTGTACCACGGCGTGCAAGTCGCTTTGGACTGATGAACCGGGTCAGGAATACATGTTGTGGAACAACGTCGAGACCAAGCCGGGTCCAGGGTATCCGCGGAAATGGGAGACAAGTGGCGGCGGTTGGGAGAACGGCCGATTGAAAGCCGGCCAGCTCATGTCAAAGGAAAGCCACGGTACCGAATGCTCGGTGAATCATCGCGAGGTTTTCTTCGAGGGCACTGAACAGCGGCTGCAACGCAAAGAAAAGATGACGGTCGGAGCCAACTGGGATGAGGACTCGAGCTCCGGAGCCTATCCCAATAACTACCACTTCTATCTGCCGCGACTGTGTAACCACTGCACCAAGCCGGCTTGTCTTGAAGCTTGCCCGGTTCGCGCCATCTACAAGCGCGAACAAGACGGCGTCGTGCTGATCGATCAGGACAAGTGCCAGGGCATGCGAGTGTGCAATACAGCGTGCCCCTACAAGAAGATCTATTTCAACTTCGTCAAACGGAAATCGCAGAAGTGTGTTTTTTGTTTTCCGCGCTTGGAAAAGGGGCAACCTCCAGCTTGCGCGAGTCAGTGCCCTGGGAAATTGCGGTTCGTCGGCTTTCTGGAAGATGAAGACGGGCCGATTCACAAACTCGTGTATCAATGGAAGGTCGCTTTGCCCTTGCACCCCGAGTACGGCACGGAACCTAACGTCTTCTACGTACCGCCCATCCTGCCGCCTACCTATGACGCCAGCGGCGAACTCTCGGACGAGCCACGGATTCCAACGGAATACCTCCACAGTCTGTTCGGCAAGGACGTCGAAAGCGCGTTGATCACGCTGCATTTCGAGATGGAAAGACGCCAGCAAGGCAAGCCATCTGAATTGATGGATCTGTTGATCGCGCATGACTGGAAGTCGATGTTCAAGATTCCCGATGTTCGGCTCACCTAGACTGGTCGCGCTGCCCCGAGCAGAGCGAGGAGGCATGCGGATATGAATGACAACTTTGCACTAGCAACGTTTCGAGCGACGGTGGTGTTCGCGCTATTCCTGGTCACGATCAATTGTCAGGCAGACGCGCCCGAGCCCGGCACTGAGTTCACTGATTGCGATGCTTGCCCCGTGATGGTGGTCGTGCCTGGCGGTCAATTCAAAATGGGTTCACTCGAGGGCGAGGCGGATCGTCTGGAGGGGCCGATGCATGACGTCAGGATCGACTACTCCTTTGCGGTCGGCAAATTCGAGGTGACCTATGCGCAGTTCGAGGCATTCGTGCGCGAGTCGACCCATATCCCCGCCGAGCGCTGCATCGTCTTCACGGACAAGTGGGAGGCGCTCGAGAACACCAGCTGGCGCAATCCAGGTTATGGACGAGCGCCGCTCGCGACGGAGCCCGTAGGCTGCATCAGCTGGCTGGATGCCAAGGCATACGTTGCCTGGTTGTCCGCCAAGACCGGGAAACGCTATCGCCTGCCTTCTGAATCGGAGTGGGAATACGTCGCCCGCGCAGGCACGACGACCCGCTATTACTGGGGCGACGCCGCCGATGATATTTGCGAACGCGCGAATCTGTTCGATGCTTCGGGCCGCCGGGCGTCGGACCTTGCGTACGTGTCAGCCGACTGCGACGACGGTTATCCATTCACCGCCCCGGTTGGCAGTTTTCCGCCCAACCCGTTTGGCCTCTATGACATCACCGGTAACGTCTGGGAATGGACTGCAGACTGCTACGCGATGCCCTATCCGCCGGATCTGGCGGATGGCAGTAGTTACCAGGTGGAAGGCGCGTGCAAACTTCGCAGTATCCGGGGCGGCGGTTGGATCACCAGTGTCCCGAGACAGCGACCCGCATTCCGCGGTCGCGACCCCGAGCCGCTGGTATTTGCACCGTTCGGCTTGCGGGTGGCTCGGGATCTCTAGTCGGCGCCGCGCGAACTCATTCCTCGATCAAAAAGCTCCGTAGCTGCTCCGAGCGCGACGGGTGGCGCAGCTTGC
>JAGRJB010000238.1 GCA_020442965.1 Pseudomonadales bacterium | reverse complement strand
CGATGTGGCTATCGACATCGAATGAACACCCTCGTGTGGCGCAATGAGACTGACCTAATTGTGTCTGTGAGCGGTGCTTCCAGCGCCCGGCACCGCCGATGCGGCCCAGCTACGACAAGAACTTAAGTCTATAGCGTCATCCCGTGGCATGCGAATCCGGCATTGGCTTGCCTGAACGCAAGGGGTACGGTAGTGGCTTGCGGAACAACGGAAGTCAATGGTGAGCCTCGCGGGACAGGTGCGGCCGGTGAACCGCCAACTGGTGGGTGTCGGGTTCGTGCTGCTTGTGCTCACGACGACCGCGACGCTGCTGGCCGCCTTCGCAGAATTTGCCTGGGTCGCCGATATCGCTGTGCATTTTCGGGCACAGTATGCCGCTGGCGCGCTGTTGGCGGCACTGCTGTTGTTTGGCGGCGCCCGCCCGCGCTGGGCCAGCGTCGCGCTGCTAATCATGTTCACGAACGCCTGGTTCGTCGCGGCCTCGCTGCGGTTGCCCGCTGGGCCGAGTCTCGCGCCGTTGCCGCGCACCGCGAGGGCGGGCGGCGACCCGGCGCCAGTGAGTCGTTATGCCGATGGCATTCGCGTCGCGGCCCTGAATGTGTTGCATCGGAACGACGAGTACGACCACGTAATCAACTGGCTGCGCACTGAACACGCGGACGTGGTGGCGATCGAAGAGGCTTCGCCGGCATGGCTCGAGCGGCTCGCGGTGCTCGACAAGGATTACCCTAGTCGGCGCATGTCGGCCTCTGATGGCCGCTTTCGAACGTTACTACTATCTCGTTGGCCTTTGCAGGAACCGATTCAGTTCGTCGCGGAGCCGGATGGGCGCCAAGCGGAGGCGGTCGCGCTGATTCGCGGCATGCATCTGCATGTAGTAGCCGTGCATGCCGTCTGGCCGCTCACTCCGGAGTACGCGAGCCGGCGGAACCGGGAATTCGCACGGTTTGCCGTCGGTGCGCGCCGCGTGCGCGAGCCGTTAGTGCTGATCGGGGACTTCAATAGTTCGGCGCTGTCACCGCATTTTCAGAACGAACTACTGGCGGATGGCGGCCTGAGGTCAGCGAGTGCCGGCCGCGGGTGGCAGCCGACCTGGCCGGCTGCGCTGCTGCTTTTCGGCATTCAGATCGATCACGCGCTGGTATCGCCGCAGGTCGAGGTGTTGTCATTTCGGCGCGGTCCCCGGGTCGGCTCGGACCATCGACCGATCATCGTCGATCTGGCATTGAACGATTCCCGATCACGTTCGTTAGACTGATGATGGCGTAGGAGCAATGAGGGACAGACTCGTGTACTGGCGATCGATATTGCTCACAGGTTGTATCCTGTGGTGTGGCGTGGGCCCGGCCGTCGCCAGCGTCGCTGGCGCGCAAGCGCAGGCGGCGGAGCAGTTGCTGGCCGCGCTGGCGGTTGGCAATGCACAGGAAGTCGCGCTCGCGTTCCACCCTGATGAACTCGAGCAGCTACGTACTACGCTCCTCGGCAAGCTGCGAGCGGAAGACGCACGCGGGGAAAAGACACTGCGGAGCCGGTTGTTTGGTTCGGGTCGCTCGTTGGCGGAGCTCGAGAAGCTAACGGCTGTCCGATTCTATGCAGCGCTTGCCCCACGTCTCACGCTGCACGCGCGGCCGTTCAAGTCCGTCAAGTGGTTGCAGGCTGTTCCCGACGGCAAACAGGTGCATCTGATTGGGCGGGGTAAACCACCCGCGGAGCTGGGCGATGTCGAGGTCGCCGTGCTCGTCACGTTGTCGCCTTACGGGAAGGGGTGGAAAGCGTCGATTCCGAGTGAGATTCAGGCGCAGGTGGCTGACTTGATCGCGGATCGTGCCGCGATCGAGTCAAGTGACGCGCCCGCGGCGGTGCCGACACCGCGAGCCAGCGCGCCGCCGAACCCTGCTGTCATTGAGCTACTCGATGCCGCTGAACAAGCGCTGATTGCGGGCCGCTGCACAGAATTCTATACGGTCTACATGTCGCCTGACTTTCGCCGCAACACGTCCATCAGCGCCCAGCGCAGTCTGGTGAACGCCTGCGAACGGAGTGACAGCACGCGTGAAACGATCATTTCGAGCCTACGCATCGTGCGCGGACTGGAGCCACGGCTCGACGCGGATGGGAGACGGGCAATCTATGATGTCAGCAATCAAGGCCTGCCATTCACGCGGTTCGTACTCGAGCAGATTGATCAGCGCTGGTATATCGCCGAATGAGCAGCGCGTTGCGCATTCGCACCGCCGGCCCCGACGATGCGCCCGCCATCGCCGCGCTCGTTCGCGAACTGGCCGACTACGAGCAGATGCTGGCAGACGCTCGCGCTACGCCTGAGGATTTTGCGCGGGAGCTGTCACGTCCGTCGCCGGTTGCGCACGTATTGTTAGCCGAGAAAGGCGGCGAGCTGGCGGGATTGGCGCTCTATTTCTTTAATTTCTCGACTTTCGTTGGGCGTGCCGGCTTGTATCTCGAGGATTTGTACGTGCGCACCGCATTTCGTCGCCAAGGCGTTGGGCTTGCGTTGTTGGCAGAGCTCGCTCGTGTCGCGCTCGCGCACGGTTGCGGCCGAATGGAGTGGGCCGTGCTCGATTGGAACCAGCCGGCGATCGATTTTTACGAACGCCTGGGCGCCCGACCGCTCGACGACTGGCGAGTGTTTCGACTCACGCCAGCCGGCATCGCTGCGCTCAGTGCCCGATCGCCCCGAACACCTTCCTGAGGATTGTGCTCGATTGGCCGAGGGGGTTCGTGCGGATGGCGGCTTCTTCTTTGGCCATGACGAGGAATAGTCCGTCGAGTGCCTTGTGAGTGACGTAACTGTCCAGATCTGCATCCTTGGAATCGATCAGACCGAACTGTGACAGCTTGCCGGCGACATCGTTGTATTGCGGCGCCAGGTCGAGCTGTCTGGTTTCGCGGCCCACGATCGGCAAGAAGCGCTGCGTTAGTTTGTCGGTTGTTGTGCGGCGAAAGTACTCTGTCGCCGCAGCCTCGCCGCCCGTCAGAATGCCGATTGCGTCTGTCACCGACATTTCCTTGATCGAATCGACGAGCAGCGACCGCGCTTCAGGCACAGCGGCTTCCGCCGCGCGATTCATCGCGAGGACGAGCGCATCGCTTTGCTTGTTGAGCCCCAGGAGTTTGAGCGTGTGCTCGGCTTTCTGCAGCTTGCCGGGCAATGGAATACGTACTTCCGGGTCGCCGAGAAATCCATCGGCTTTGCCGAGGCGGGTCACGGCGGCTTGTGCCGCCTGCGTGAGCGCAGTCTTGAGGCCGCTCGTTTGCTCGCTGGCGGAGAGCTTATCGAGTGCGCTGAGGGCGAACGCGGAACTCCACGCGAGCGCCAAAAAGCACGATACGGCGGCGCCGCGTGTAACACGACTGCAGAGTGTGTCCATAGTGGCTATTGATACTCTTTGGCGAGCTGGTCGTTTGTCCCACCAGCCAATTCCACTGTACTGCCGCAGAGCTGCGCTGGCAAACCGGGACGGCGGTGCGGAAAGGCGATTTTTCCGCTATTTCACGGTAAAGTGGGCCCTGGTCGAACGAGAGTATCTCCCGCGCGACCACATTCAAGATCAAATAAGGAAATCACATGTCAGTAGCTCGCGTAACAGAAATTACTTCTGCCT
>JAGRJB010000237.1 GCA_020442965.1 Pseudomonadales bacterium | reverse complement strand
GACAGGGGTGCTTTGGTCGGCAATTGTGGCTCGTTCCAGGGCCAAGGGCCAAGGCGACGGCGCCTAGCGATGATAAAGTCCAACTCGTTACCCACAACTGAAGCAACAGCAATCTGTCCATGAATGACAGGTCCATCCCCTCGCTCAGCGTAGGCATGCCTGTCTACAACAGTGCCGCGTGGCTGGAGACGAGTATCAGCTCGCTGCTCGCGCAGACCTATGGAGATTTCGAGCTGATCGTGAGCGACAATGCATCTAACGATGGCACGGTCGATCTGTGCGCGCGCTTGGCGGCGCAGGATCGGCGCATACGCTTCGTGCGCCAGCCGCGCAACATCGGCGCGAACCGAAATTACCTGGCGGTGCAGCGCCTGGCGCGCGGACAGTATTTCAAATGGGCTGCGAGTAACGACTGGTGCGCACCCACTTTTCTGCAACGTTGTGTGGCCGCGTTGGAGAATGATTCAGCAGCGGTGCTCGCCACGCCCTTGGCGTACACATTCGAGCAAGACCTGCGCGATGCGCGACCTTACGAGTTCGAGCTGGAATTGAATGCGGACAGTGCCGTTGACCGGTTTCGTCAGTACTTCCTGCAGACCAGCGGCCTCAACAATGCGATGAATGGCGTACTGCGCACCGCCGTACTCCAGTCGTGCCAGCCGCTGGGCGTGTTCGGTCAGGCGGACATCGTGCTGATGGCCGAGCTGGCGATGCACGGCAAATTCGTGCAGGTCAGGGAACGACTGTTCTATCGCCGTATCGCCCCGGCGGCGGCGACGAGCTTTCGTACGCCACGAGAAGCAGAGCTGCACCTCGCACCCGAGTCCCGTGCGCCGCTACGCTGGCAGCGTTGGAAGTACCACTGGAACATCGTACGAGCCGTGGCCCGGACGATACCTTTCGGAACTCAGCAATTGCGCGCGCTCGAATTTGCGTTGCGTTCGATGTATTGGGCGCGCCGCGAACTGATTGCGGATGTGCGTCAAGGTCTTTTTGCCGGAGAAAATAGGTAGTGAATAGTTCAGCCCGTGCGAGTTGCCGCTTCTGTGCATCACCGCTAACCACGACATTTGTCGATCTTGGCATGTCGCCGCTGTGTCAGACACACATCGAGCCGCACGAGCTCAATCACATGGAGCGCTTCTACCCACTGCATGCCTGGGTCTGCGAACAATGTCTGCTGGTACAGCTCGAGGAATACGTTTCGCCGGAGCAGATCTTCTCGGACTACGCGTATTTCTCGTCCTACTCTGATAGCTGGGTAGAGCACGCGCGGGTCTATGCCGAGACGATGCGTGCACGGTTTTCGCTCGGCAAACGATCGCTCGTCATGGAGATCGCCAGCAACGACGGCTACCTGCTGCAGCACTTTGTCGCGGCGGGCGTGCCGTGTCGCGGCATCGAGCCTGCCGCCAATGTGGCGGCGACCGCGATCGAGCGGGGCATTCCCAGCACCGTGGCGTTTTTCGGGCGCTCCACGGCGACGCAAGTTGCACGCGAGCACGGCCGGCCGCAACTTTTGTTAGGCAACAACGTGCTGGCGCACGTGCCGGACATTAACGATTTCGTCGCTGGCATGAAGATACTGTTGGCGTCGGGCGGACAGATCACGATGGAATTCCCGCATTTGCTACGCCTGATGGACGAGAATCAGTTCGACACGATTTATCACGAGCACTTTTCCTACCTGTCATTCGGCACTGTACAGAAGATCTTTGCGCACCACGGCTTGCGCCTGTTCGATGTCGAAGAGCTGCCGACACACGGTGGCAGTTTGCGAATCTACGCCTGCCACAGTGAAGATCCGCGGCGCAATGAACCTGCGGTCGACAAATTGCTGGCGGCAGAGGCGCAGTTTGGCCTCAACGATCTCGCGACCTACGCCACGTTCGAGGCGCGGGTGCTCGCAACCAAGCGCAAGCTGCTGAGCTTTCTCATCGAGGCCAAGGATGCCGGCAAGCGCATCGTCGGCTACGGCGCGCCGGGCAAGGGCAATACGCTGCTCAACTATTGCGGCATACGCACTGACTTCCTCGATTTCACCGTCGACCGCAGTCCGCACAAGCAGGGCCGCTACACGCCGGGCACACACATTCCGATTCTTGCGCCCGAAAAGATTCGCGAGGTTCGCCCGGACTACGTGCTGATATTGCCGTGGAACTTGCGGCGTGAAATCGCCGCGCAGCACGCGTACATCAGTGAATGGGGCGGCAAGTTTGTCGTACCGATTCCGCACGTTCATGTGCTGACATGACGGCGCACCCGAGGAATGACCGGTGCTGACGCTCCCGCTTGGCTCCGAGCTGCAGGAGATCCTGTGTCTTGGCGCGCATTGCGACGATATCGAGATTGGCTGCGGTGGCACGCTGGCGAGTCTGCGACGCGCGCGCCCGCAGCTGCGGGTGACGGTTGTGATGTTTGCCGGCAGCGCTGAGCGAGCCGCCGAATCCCGCGTGGCGCTGACCAGGCTATTGGGCGAGGGCGCGCAGGCGCGCATCGAGATATACGACTATCGTGACGGCTATTTTCCCGCCCAGTGGGCCGACATCAAGGATCGCATCGGTGAGCTGCGACGCTCGATCGCGCCGCAGCTCGTGCTGACACACTATGAGCGCGATCGCCACCAGGATCATCGAACGGTGAGCGAGCTCACCTGGCAGGCATTCCGTGATCACCTTGTGCTGGAGTATGAAATTCCGAAGTACGATGGCGATCTGTCTGCCCCCAACGTATTCGCACCGCTTGCGGTGGATTGTGTCGATCTCAAGGTCGACGTGCTGCTGCGCGCGTTCCCGAGCCAGGCTGACAAGCAGTGGTTCACCGCCGATACGTTTCGCGGTCTGATGCGCCAGCGTGGTATCGAATGTCAGTCGCCTAGCGGCTTTGCCGAGGCGTTCTACGGCCGCAAGCTCGCGATGCGCCTCTAGCGGGCGGTTCAAGTCATCTGGAGAAATACATGAAACTTTTTGTCACTGGCACCGAAGGATACATCGGCTCGCGGCTGGTACCGCTATTGCTCGCGGATGGCCATGAGGTAACAGGCCTTGATACCGGCTTCTATCGTGATGGCTGGTTGTTCAGTGAGCAGGCGACCTACACTGCGAGTGCGCGCCAGTTGAACAAAGACCTGCGCAAGGTCACGGCCCAGGATCTCGAGGGCTACGATGGCGTCGTGCACCTTGCCGAGTTGTCTAACGACCCGCTCGGCCAGAACAACCCACAAGTGACCTTCGAGATCAATCACCAGGGCTCGGTCAGACTCGCCCAGTTGGCGAAACAGGCAGGCGTGAAGCGCTTCGTGTACGCCTCATCCTGCAGCGTCTATGGGCAGGCCGCGACCGAGTGGGTCGACGAGACCTCACCGGTCAATCCACAAACAGCGTATGCCCATTGCAAGGCGAATGTCGAGCGCGATGTCACACCGCTTGCTAACAAGGATTTCACGGTCACGTTCCTGCGCAACGCGACCGCCTATGGCGCCTCCCCACGTATCCGATTCGACATCGTGCTGAATGATCTTTGCGCGCTTGCCTGGACCCGCAAGTTGATCGCCATGACGAGTGATGGCACGCCGTGGCGGCCGATCGTGCACATCGAGGACATCTGTCGTGCCATTCGTTGCACGCTGGTGGCCCCGAGTGATGTCGTCAACGCGCAGGTGTTCAATGTCGGTGCCGATTCCGAGAACTATCGCATTCGCGAACTGGCCGAGATCGTCGCCGCGGTGTTCGAGGGTTGTCAGGTGACCATCGGCTCGAGCGCTGGCGACAATCGCAGCTATCGGGTCTCGTTCAAGAAGATCACCGCAGGGTTGCCGGGATTCCGCTGCGAATGGACCGCGAAACGTGGTGCGGAACAACTACGTGATCTGTTCCAACGCATCGAAATGTCGCCCGATACCTATCAGTTCCGGGCGTTCACGCGCCTGAAGCAGCTCAATTATCTTCAGTCCACGGGCCAGGTGGACGAAAAACTATACTGGCGCTACTGAAGTTACCTGAGCGGGAGCTGCGCCATGAAAGTTGTATTGTTTTGCGGTGGGCTGGGAACGCGATTGCGGGAGCACTCGGACACGATCCCGAAGCCGCTGGTCAATATCGGCTACCGGCCGATCATTTGGCATTTGATGCGCTACTACGCTCACTATGGCCACAAGGATTTCGTTCTCGCCCTAGGCTACCGCGGTGATCTCATCCGCGAGTATTTTCTCAAGTACAGCGAGTGCATGACTAACGATTTCACCTTGTCAGACGGCGGCCGCAAGATTGACCTGCATTCGTCCGATATCGACGACTGGCGTATCACCTTCGTCGAGACCGGCTTGCACAGCAATATCGGGCAGCGGCTCATGCGCGTGCGCCAACACATTGCCGGCGAGAAAATGTTCCTCGCCAACTACTCTGATGGCTTGTCCGACCTGCCGCTCGATCGCCTGGTGAACCAGTTCGAGCAGTCCAGCGCGGTTGCGACGTTCGCCGCCGTGCAGTCCTGGCACAGCTTTCACGCGGTCGAGGCGGACAACGACAATTTCGTGACGGCGATGGGCCCGATGCGGGATGACCATTTCATGATCAACGGCGGCTTCTTCGCACTGCGTGCCGAGATCTTCGACCACATCAAGGAAGGTGAGGAACTTGTGGAGAAGCCCTTCCATCGGCTGATCGACAAGCGACAATTGCTAGCCTACCGCTACTCCGGATTCTGGCAGGCCATGGACACCTTCAAGGACAAGATCAATTTCGATCGCATGGAGGCACAAGGCAACTGCCCGTGGATGGTGTGGAGCGATAAGTCGAGCAAACGATGACGGGATGCACGGCCTGCCCTGTCTGTGGCGCGTCCGCGAGCCGAGAGGTCTATCGCATCGAGCAGGCTCCGGTTACCTGCGCGGCGGTATTTGCCAGCGCGGCGCAAGCACGCGCGGTGCCAACCGGGCGCGTCGATCTCGTGGTTTGTGAGGCGTGTGGCTTTCTCTACAACAGCGCGTTCGATGCCGAGACGGCGCAATCCGGCGCTCGCTACGAAAGTTCGCAAGCCGCATCTGCGCATTTCGGCAGTTTTGCGAAGCAACTCGCTAACGACTGGGTCGAGCGCTACCAACTGCGGGGACAGGCAATCATCGAGGTGGGCTGTGGCCACGGCGAATTTCTGGCTCAGATGCTCGCCGCTGGTGTCGGCCGCGGGATCGGCATCGACCCTTTGGCCGATCCCGCTCGCGTCCCGATCGAGCTGCGTTCGCAACTGCGCGTGCTGCCCGAACGCTTTGAAAGCCTCGTCGATACGCTCGCGGGTGTGGCGCTGATTTGTCGTCATACACTCGAGCACGTGGCGGACCCGGCAAGGTTTCTGGCGGCGGTACGCGCATGGTGCGCGGCTGCGTCCGGCCGTGTCGCATTGTTCGAAGTACCCGCGACCGAACGAGTGCTCACCGAAGGCGCGTTCTGGGACATCTATTACGAAC
>JAGRJB010000236.1 GCA_020442965.1 Pseudomonadales bacterium | reverse complement strand
CGTTTCGATACTGCTCGAGCGTGGTCGGCTCAATGAGCGGCGCAATGTTGGCGATCGCCGCGGCGTGGCCCGCGTTGAACAAGCTCGCCAAACCAGTCATCGCAGGATGCAAGCCGTACTGCCAACCGCGCGGGTCGGCGGTAGCAAGATCGAGCGGCAGCAACGCACTGCGGTCGACCGCCAATCCGCCGGTCGACTGCGAACCACCGCGGGTTGTCGCGTAAACATCGTATTCCGCCTGGCTGTGCGGGACGAGCGCATTCCATGAGTCGTTGCCACCGAACAGGAAAATGCAGACCAACGCCTTGTAACCGGGCATCGCATTGCCGCCGGCCATCTGCGCAAAGCTGACACCAGGCGTGTGCGCGAGTGCATAGGCTCCACCACCTGCGGCAGCAGCGCGCAAGAACTTCCGACGAGTGATACGGTCCATGATGAGTTCCTCGTAGTGGCGGCAGAGCTACCGCTGCAGCGCGTATTCAGGCGATGACGCGATCAGCCACAAGGCCTCTGACACGCGCTGTGCGCGCTGCTTGCGGAGCGCTTCCGGCGTCGTGCCATTCAAAGTGACTCGTGTCGCGAGTGCCTGCGCTTCGGCGCGCAGCACCGTGGATATCTGACCGCCCAGCAATTTGTCGGCGATCCGCGTGACGAGTATGGCGGGGTCATCGGCGAGCGCGACCTCCGCGTCGATGTTGATGAGAATCGCATCAGCATTGGTGCCCGTGTAGCTCACATTGTTGCGGGCGAATGCTTGTGTGAACACGAAGTTGGTCACGACCGTGTTCTGATACTCGGTCGCAAGCTGCAACTCCGGCGCGACTTGATTCTGCGCGGATATCTCGCCAGGCGGCGCGTAGAACGGGCTGTAGAAATTGAACACCGACGGTGATTGCTGCGGCCCCTGGCCCAGGTTGAACGCGGGATTTACGCCGACGTACCTGCCGCTGGCAGCCTTGCCGTCGTAGGCCCGCCAAAGCTGGGTCACCCGTAGCAGGGGTTCTTGTAGCTTGCCGGCAGTAGCCGTCGATGGCGCGCTGCGTGCCTCGGCATCCAACAGAATCGCCCTGACCACGGCACCGAGATCACCGCGCACGCCTTGTGAGTTCGAATTGAACACTTGTGCGACGCGCTGCACATAGGCGGGCGACGGGTTGCTCGTCACCAAGCGCTGTATCAGTTGTTTGGCGATAAAGGGCCCAACGTTCGGGTGATTGAACAGGCTATCGAGCGCGTTGCGCAGATCTTCGGCAGGCTGCGCCGGATCGCGCGCCGGAATCTGCAACAGGACTGCACCGGAATACTGCGGCAACTTCTTGGCGCCGGTGTCGTGTTGCTCCGGATAGGCCTGCATCGGTTGTACCTGGTTGTCGAGCGTGCGACGGGCCGCATTGAAGTTGTTCGCACCTGCCCAACGCCAACCGGTAAAGGTATGCGCCATACCCTCGATCACCGACTGATCGTAGGTCGGCAGCGGTTGACCCTGCGTGTCGGTCTTGGTGGAACCGTCGAGGTTGAGCTGCACGAGCCCGAGCGAAAACAGCTGCATGACTTCGCGCGCATAGTTTTCGTCGGGGCGGATGTTGCGCGCGACGTCAGGCTTGCGATTGCCTAGCATCGACAGATACACGCCCATGGCCGGGTGCAAGGTGACGTCTTCGAGCAATTTTCGATAGTTAGCGAAAGCGTCGCGCGCGAGCATATCGTAGAAATCCGCGACCGCGTACGGCATGTCTTGCAGGGCCGGCTGGCCGACTACCATTATCTGCGACAGCGCCCAGGCGACGCGCTGACGCAATTCGTCGTCGGCAGTTTGCGAGGCCCGGAACCACAGGTCGACGCGGTCATTGTGCAATTGACCGATGTTGGTCACCGGCTGCGGCAGCGCGGCGTAGGCCGCCCGGATCGCCGGTAATTGCAAGCTGGCAGGCTTGCTCAACTGGCTGTCGATCCACTGCGCGTAGGCGGTGCCGGAATTGCCTGACGCCATGAGCCGGGTTGCGGCCGCGTCGGTGGCACCGAACGTGGCCTGATTGAGAAAGCGGAACGCCTCGATCTTACTGACAGGGGGTGGCGTCGCGGGTGGGGGCGTCACCGGCGGGGGTGTCACCGGCGGTGGCGTTACGGGCGGAGGGTTAC
>JAGRJB010000235.1 GCA_020442965.1 Pseudomonadales bacterium | reverse complement strand
GACACGCTGGACTTGCGGGCCAGGTCCGCTGCGCGCGCCTGCCAGACCATCCACTCGCGATAGTAGATTGTCTTCGGTGCTGAGCGGTCAGGATAAACGCGACCATACTCGTTAGCGTGTACGACTACTCGCTCGCCGGTTGCGGTCGCCGGTTCCAGCGATCGAACCAAATGCACGGCAGATCGCGGCACGAACTGAGCGGCACCGCTGCCGCCCTGCGGCGGATCGAACTCCTCCCATTCGTCAAGCGCAACGGCGAATCGTGCCCTAACAGGTCCGAAGCGGTACGCTGGCACGGGGACGGTGCGGCCGCTGCCCGGCATCGTGACGGTTTCGAGCGGCTCACCGGACAGCGGATCAGTGTAGTGCGCCACCTCCAGTACCGTCGCCTCAAAGACATCATCAGCGATGCGCTCGAAGCGCTGCACGGCCCCCGCAAGCACGCCACAAAGCGGTGTGACATCACCGTCGATGACGGTCGAGCGTTGCGAGCGCAGCCAACCGTAGGTGAGCGCGCCGTCCGTACGGCCACGCATCCGCACGAAGGCCTCGAGCAGCGCCGGCCCGCGCAGCGAGTTAGCGACGGCGGCCGCGCGCGCAGTGGCGAAGGGCTGCGCCCATGCCGAATCTCCCGCAGCAGCGATCGCCAGCAATCCGGCGCTACCTGCCAGCACTTCGCGTCGGTTCATGGGCCTGTTTGGGTTCCGATACTCAAGCCCGAAAGCCTGATCTCTATCTTGTTCAAGAGCGAGTCTCCTGCAGGGACTGGTGCATTCTGCCTCGTCGCCAAGACGGCCCGATGCATTGTCGCTATGGTGCTGGAAGCTCAACGCATTGGAACTCCGCCACGAGGTGTGTTTCTAGGCAACGTTGCGACAACTAGCGCCGCTGGATGCAGCTGGCGCCTCATACTGCACTCGAGGAGCACCACAAGTGAATGAAAAGATGGGTAGATTGACTCGCCGCACTTTGCTCGGCAGCGCTGCGGCTGCTGTCGGTTCCATGACTGCGGCGGGGCGCGCCGCACCGGCTGCGATGCCACTCAGCCGTGTGCGGTCCGAGTTCCTGCGTTTCGACGACCCTGCCGACGTGTTCAAGCAACACTTTCGAATGGAGCGCGATCTGGTCGATCGCGAGGGCTCGACCTTGACCTGGTATCACTGGACGGCGTTCGTCATTGCCGAAGGTCGCGCGCCTTTTCCGTTGATGAGGTACGAGGGAATCGAGTACAGCTACTTTCGCGTCGTCGCCCCACTTGAATACCGCATCCACGCTCACAACCTGTCGTACGTACGTGATCTAACCACCGGTAGGTTCGCGACTACGATCGAGAATCCGATCACCGGGCGTCGTGTGGCAACGCGTTCCACGCTATTGCTCAATGACCCGGGAACACTCGCCTCGCCGCGGGGCTTCCGCAATCTTGCTGGCGACGGCAAGCAATACAGACAGCCTTACAGACTCTTTCGAGTTGAGGACAACTTGGTCAAGCTGGATAGCGTACGCACGGCACCACCCGATTGGCCCGTCACGCACATCGAGAACTCGTGTCAGTGGGTCGACGCGGACCTGTTCGAGAACTGCACAATTAGCTCACTGCCCGTGCACTTTGCCGGTAGCTACGTATTTCCGTTCCTAGAGTGGCTGGAGATGGGCGACGCAAAGGGCCATATGCTGGGTTTCTTTGACGGCCGCAAGGTCAATCGCCCGGAGGATCTTCCGAGGGAGTTTCTCGAGCGCACCGAGCGCGACCACCCGGAACTGCTGGAGCCGCGGTGGGGTGAGTTCGAGCGGCCCATCAAGTTTCTCTTTTAGCGCCCAGTGGGCGCCTGACGAGTCATTTGATCGGCCCCTGGACAGGCCGATGTACGCTCCGGCATAGCTCACGAGCACGACGCCAATCGACTACGCGTCTCGCTATCGCCGTCACGATGCAGCCTACGCATGGGGTACCTTGCAATACGTATGACGGGCGCCGGCAATCAAGTAACAATGGCAATATGATCGACTCGACCCGCCGACTGCTACTGACACATGCGCCGCTGGCTGCCGGGTGGGCTGCGTTCGGCACGCCGACGGATGCAGCGACCACGGTCTCGCCCGTTCGGCCACTTGACGACGGCTACATCGAATGGGCAGACACGCGCGAAAGATTTCGGGCCCAGTTCCGCTTCGAGCGCGACCTACGCGACGAAGCCACGGCACTCAGCACCTACCAATTTCTGGTCTACGCGTTGCCGCAAGACGAGCGACCACTCCCCATCGTTCGTTTCGAAGGCATGGAGTTTTCGTATTTCCGCAGGGTTGGCGACCTCACCTGGCGTATCCACGCGCACAACTTGAGCTATCCGCGCGACATTGAAACCGGTCGTTACACGTCAAGCGTCCCTAACCCGTTTACCGGCGAGACGCTCGCGGTGCAGCCGATGCGGCTGCTGAGCGATCCCGGCGTGCTGCACTCGCCGCGCGGTTATCTGCCGCTCGATGCCACTGCCATTCGCTGGCTCGAGACGTATCTTGTCATGCGCGTAGAAGGCGACCTGGTGAAGTCAGAGCACATCCGACCCACGCCGGATGGCTGGCCGAAGATGTTTATCGAAAGCTCGGTGAGCAGCGTACCCAAGCGTGATTTCGACGATCCCAAGGTCACTTCATTGCAATATCAAACTTCGGGCTTCTATGTCTTTCCGTTTCCCGAGTGGATGCGGATGGGCGAAACGCGTGGACACATGTTGGGCGCCTGGAGCGGTCGCAAGATTCGCGAACCCGGCAACTTGCCACGGGAATTCCTGGCGCGGGCACGCGCGGAAGACGCGGGGCTCCTCGAGCCACGCTGGGGCGAGCTGGCGCGTCCAGTTCCGAGCGCCCTGCAGGACGCGCTCAACGGTTGAATCGCCGGCCTGTTCACGAAGCATGCATTCAAATTCGCGAAGTTCTGCGGCGAGTTCGCGAAAACGCCATTGGCGCCGCATCTCCATAAGCGAGAACATCGCACCATGTCCATTACCTCCCAATTATCGCGAAGGCGTGCACTAACTGGCCTCGGTTTGCTCGTCTTGGGCACGCCGGCCCTGAATCACCTGGTGCGAGCCGGCACACCTGCCATGCGCCGCCCGCCGAACGACGCAACTTTGCTCGACAATTTCGTTCGGATGCGTTCCTCGCCCGACGGCGCGACCGTCCGCTGGATTTATTCTGGCGTACTGGTGGGCAAGATCGAGGGCGAGGTTGCTGTTCCGCTCACGCGCATCGAGGGAATGAGTCGCACTCGCGCCATTGCGCGAAACGATGGCGCCTGGGATTGGCACCTCGAGGAAGCAGGCTACTACTGTGACCTGGCCTCCGGTCAAGTCCTTGAGCAGTGGCTGAATCCGCTCACTGGTCGTAAAGTTGCCCCGGTCCACTACCGCTCGGCGCAGCGGTTGGTATTCCGCGACAACGCGGTGCTGCCCGCGACCGAAATGCCAGGCGGCGCACATTTCCGCGGCGAAATCACGCAACTTGCCAGTATCGCGGGAACACTCGCTTTGACCGAGGATCTCTACGTCAGTATCGATGCACGCGCAGCGACTGCTACGCAGCCTGCCCGCCCGCGTCAGTTGGCGTCATCGTTAGCGACATTCACGACGACGTATGCACAACTCGCGCAACCCCGAAATCAGTGGGTAGACTGCCAGTTCACCTACACCACGCTCAACAGTTTCGTCGGTTGGCTCGACATGCGCGACACCGTCGGCATCCAGAACATGCGGCTGGTCGGCGTCAAGTGTCGCGTCGATGACGATGCTGCCGTGCCATCTTGGCTGAGGGAGCGCCTGACAAAAGAACACCCGGATCTGTTGAACCCCCTATGAAACCAGACACGCTGCTCGACCGTCGATCTGTCATAGCCGGCTTTGGGTTGGCGGTACTGTTGGCTACACCGCGCACTACGCGTGCCGCAAACGTGCCAACTGGACTGAAGTCCGGAGCGATCGATCTCTCAACGCCTGCGGGTAATGTACTGGCGCTCGCAAAAATCACGGCAACGCTGGAACCTGGCAGTCACACCCACGGTTGGTACAGCGGCGTACTGATGGGCGTCGTGCCCGGTGAGGCCGTGCGCGAACTCGTTGGCATTATTGGCATGAGTACACAGCGCTTGCGACCGGTTCCGGAACAAGGCGGCTACCAGCTCTTACAAAAAGAGTGCGGCTTCTTTACCGATCTCGGATCCGGTCGCATCCTGGATCGATGGACCAACCCGTACCTCAAAGAGGAAGTTGAGCCTTTCCATATCGCGAATCCCGCGGTGAACCGCTGGATTCTTCCAGTCGTTCGCGAAGAGCGATTCTACGATCGCGCCGACGGCTCGACGCCGGCGCTGCGGCCATTTGTACTGCCGTGGCAAAGGGCTGGTGACCGGCTGATGCTGGAGCAGCGCTCGCATTTCTGGGCCCAGAATCCGCTCGACCCCGCAATCTGGAAGCGCGAGAGCAATGGCGCACGGATTCAGGTTTCGGACATGCTGAGCTACAGCGCGAGCTGGGCCGACGTGATAGACCCGCGCAAGAACCACGTCAACCACGCTGGGCATTGGGTGCACGTGCGCCCCTGGCAACCGTGGATGCTGATGGGCGCGCATCCAGGCCACTGTCTTTACAGCGCGATGACCGGCAGCGCAACAACCCTCACGGAAGTGCCGGCACACATCGCCGAGGTTGTTAGCGCGCGACTACCGGAATTCCTCGTACCACCGCAGGAAGTGCAGCGCAGTGAACCGAGCATGGTTCGGTTCAAGCGGGAGCGGAAGCCTGCCGCAAGCGCAATAGCGCCCCCCGATTCGGCAGACTGACGCGCAGCCGCTCACCAGTGATCAGCACGACATGGGTTTTTCGACCGCGTTCCTCGACAGCCTGGATACCGTCGATGCTCACCCAAGCGGATCGGTGGATCTGGATACCGCGCAATGTTCTCAATTCTTCCAGCGCATCACCAAAGCGGTAGTAAACAAGTTCCTTGCCCCGTCGGCTGTGCACGTGAATGTAGTGGTCTTCGGCCTCGACGGCGACCAACTCGGACACATTCAAACCTGCCAAACGATCGAGTCGCTGAAGGAACCTCGGCTTAGGTGCGGACGCAGCGTCGGTCGAAAGTTCGGCAGCCGCGAGCGAATTGTCGGCGCTGCCTTCGCGGGTCTCGCCCGCTAGCGCCGTCGTGAGCCGGCTCAGGCGTGGCAACCCGTAGAATCGCTCAAGAAAATAGTTGCCGAGCAGCCAGAACGGCAGCCCGGGCAGCGCTGCGATAAACAACGTGCGCAGATAGGCGAGGTCCGTCAAGTCTCGTTCGATCAAGAAATAGGACGCGACGACCGGTGTCAGGTCGACTAAGCTAACTTGTAAGAAACCTGCCAGCAACCATGGACAGTACACACTGGACGCTGCGACATTGAGCAGAAACCCGGACACAATCAACAGCCATGGCCACGGTTGCCAGCGCCGCAGCGACCAGCCTGCGAGGCGCGACAACAGATCGGATAGCCACCAAGAGGTCATGCACACGAGCACCCAAATCAGAACAGACGTGGGCCGCGTCATCTCAGCACCTATGCCAGCACTGTTCAGTCCTAACGGCAACGCCAGCATCAGCGGCGGAATCAGATAGAAGCTGAACCACGCCGCAGAACCGAACGTGGGAACGCCCAATATCCTCCTGACGGGTCGCGGAACTGCCAACGTGTCAGGTGTGGTCACCTTGCGCTCCTGGCAACAGAAAACATGGGCGAAAAAATAGGTGGCCGCGCTCTTGTTGTCAATCGGGCGTCGTTTCGCGTAGCGCGAACTCCGATTCACGTAAAAACCGCACCGGCACACGAAAGCAGGGAGAAGGCGTTTTGGGCCGCCGATAGACTACAGACACGCGATTCGGGTAACCATGCGCTCGAGGTGCTGCACCATACAGATGTTGTATTGGCAGCACACTAACTGCTGGGTGTAGCGTGGCAACTGAGTGTTACTTATACGAATTTATGGTCTGTGGAGTTGCGAATGATTACGAAAACTGTGGCGATCGGCGTCATGGGCCTTCTGCTCACGACGATTGCGTTGCCCTCGTCAGCACAGACGCCCGGCGGCACGGCGATGCTCGAAGAGGTCGTTGTGACAGCGCGTAAGCGCGTCGAGTCCATCCAGGATGCGCCGCTGACGATTCAGGCCTTTACCAACACCCAGATTGAGGAGCGCGGCGTCCAGTCGATCTCGGACCTCGCGAAATTTGCACCGGGACTGACATTCAATGCCGGCTCCTCCAGAGCCGCGAGCGACTTCTCGATCCGCGGTATGACACAGATCTCGGCGGTGGGTGACAACCGTCGGGACCTCGTCACGGTGTTCATTGATGGCGTGCCGTACATCGGTAACCCGTCCGGCATCGGCAGCGACGATCTCGCCCGTGTC
The DNA here is from genome assembly GCA_020442965.1 of Pseudomonadales bacterium. Classification (GTDB taxonomy): domain Bacteria; phylum Pseudomonadota; class Gammaproteobacteria; order Steroidobacterales; family Steroidobacteraceae; genus CADEED01. The sequence goes on along the minus strand of JAGRJB010000235.1, from coordinate 482 downwards.
GAGGTAATCAAGGGCCCGCAGTCGGCGCTATTTGGCAAGGCAACGTTCGGCGGTGCAATCAGCCTGATTACTACCACCCCGGGCAATGAACTGAAGGGTCGTGTCAGCGCCACCGCCGGCACCTATGGTGACTATCGTCTTTCGGGAGCGATCGAAGGGCCGCTTGTTGAAAACCGCTTGTCGGGCCGGCTTGTCGTCGACGGCCGCCAGTTCGATGGCTTCTACCGCAATGCTTTTGGCGGTCGCCTTGGCGAAACCGATGAGCGCTATGTCGCCGGCACGCTGAACTTCACACCGACGGATGACATCTCGATTCGTCTGCGCTATAGCAAGCGCGACGACGAGTACGGTCCGGCTGCAACGACGCTAATTGCCCGGTCTGATGAGCACAACTGCGGCCCGTTCCCGGGCTTCCAGACACGCCCACTGGCGGGTCTGCCCGCGGGCTTCACGCTTGAGCAGTCGCGCCGCCTATTCTGTGG
>JAGRJB010000234.1 GCA_020442965.1 Pseudomonadales bacterium | reverse complement strand
GTCGATGCGCAGCGGGAAGTAGCTCTCCAGGAACTCGTTAGGCACGTTGGTGAACGAGGGCCACAGCGAGTGCCCGTCCGGACCATCGCCGAATGGTTTGCCGGGGATGCCGCCAAAGGTGATCTGGTATAGCTGATACCAGTCACCCTTGCTGTCGTAGCCCGAATACATGAAGTGTGGCGAATCCGAAAAGCCTGCGCCGCACATGAAGTCGGGGTTGCCCTGGCCCAACAAGCCGCCCAGGACGTCGAAAATGCGACCCAGCGCGTGCGTACGACAGGACAGCGCCGCGGGTTTGATCGGCTTGAGTAACGTGCCTGCCGGGATGCGCACCTCCATCAGATCGTAGAAGCCGTCGTTGAAGAGGATCTGCGGGTCGAACACCATGATCATGTAGACGCCCGCGAACATCTTGAACATCTCTTCGTTCAACAGGAAGTTGATCGACGAGATCGACTGCGGATCGGTGCCCGCGAAATCGAAGATACACTTGTCACCTTCGCGCCACATGGCGCACTTCAGCCGATATGGCCCCATGCCGAGGCCGTCGTCGCAGATGTAGTCCTCGAAGAACTGCTTCTTCTCGGGCACGTTGCGTTTGATGAGCTCGCGCATCGCGCGCTTGTTGCGCTCGAGCATCGCGCCCATCGCGCTGTAGAAAATGTCATCACCGAAACGCTCCGCGATTTCAATGCAACGGATGCCCGCGGTACGCAAGGCCGCAACGATGGCGTTGAAGTCCGAGAGGTTCCAGTGCGGCAGTCGGCAGTTGTGCAACAGGATCTTGAGCACGTCTTCCTGCAGCTTGGCGCCGCCTTTGCCGTCGCCCTGAAAAATCTTGATGGGCGGACAGATCACGCCTTCTTCATAGATCTGCCGTGCGTCGGTTGGTAGCGAGCCCGGAACCTTGCCACCCACATCGGTCATATGACCGAACATTGCCGACCAGGCGATGATGCGCCCGCCACGGAAGATCGGCATCAGCATCAGGTAGTCGTTCGCGTGACTGATCGCGCCGTTGACGGAGTACGGGTCGTTAGTGAGAAAGATATCGCCTTCCTCGACCGTACCATCATAGCCTTGCATGAAACCCCAGATGAACGAGCCGAACTGGCCGACGACCATCTTGCCTTCGACATTGGCGATCATCGGGAATTCGTCGTGTTGCTCACGGATGCCAGGCGACATCGCGGTGCGAAACAGCACGGTATCCATCTCGTAGCGGGCGTTACGTAGCGCGCTCTCGATGATGTCGATGGTGACCGTATCGACTTTTACCTTCTTGAAGGGCTTCTGGTTACGTTGAACAATTGTTGCTGGCATCTGAATGTCCTCTAAGTAGGTACGCGCTTACTTACGCTTCTTGACGGTGGACTTGGCGGCTTTGTAGCCGTCCGGATAGATGAGAATGCAACCCACCTTGTCCACCACGCCATGGTACTTGGGCAGGATCACTGTGGTGGAGTCCATCTCCATCACGATCGCCGGACCCTTTATTTTGTTACCCGCCTTCAATTTGGCTCGATCGTAAACCGTTGCGGTAACACTCTTGCCATCCATGTAAGAAGCCTGCTTGCCAACTGCGGCTGCCTTCGGGTCCGGGCCGCCCTTCGGCAACTCGGGGCGCTTGATCGAAATGCCCTTACCCAGTACCGCCGCCCGCAAACTCACCAGTTCGTGCGGCAAATTGAGTGCAAAAGTGAACAGCCGCTTATGTTCGGCATCGAACTGATCCGACAGTGACTTCAAGCCACGCTTCTCGAGATCCTTCATATCGACCTGCACTGCCAATCGCAAACCTTGGCCGTGATAGCGCAAATCGACTTCGAAACTGTTGCGCATCTCCGCCTTGGGCACACCTTCTGCTTCGAGCGCCTTCGCCGCCTCGCGTTGCAGTTCCTGCAGCAGCGACTTGACCTCTTTGGCAGAGATTTCCGAGAACTTGCGTACATAGGTGCGAGCACGCTCGTCGCGCACCGCCGTGGTGGCGTCGCCGAGCGCGCATAGCACACCAGGGCCCGGCGGGATGATGGACGGCCACGAGCCTAACAACCGCGATAGCGCGTTGGCGTGGATCGGGCCGGCGCCACCGAAGGCGATCAGAGCATAATCGCGCGGATCATAACCCTGCTCGACCGAGACCATGCGCAGTGCGCCAACCATGTTCTCGTTGACGATGTTATAGATACCCAGCGCGGAATCCTTCAGCGACATGCCAAGCGCATCGGCCACTTTTTGCACGGCCTGCGTCGCGAGCTCGCGATCGAGCGCCATGTCGCCGCCCAGCTTCTGCATGTCGGGGATGTAGCCCAACACCACGTTGGCGTCCGCCACCGTCGGTTCGGTACCGCCGCGGCCGTAAGCTGCCGGGCCCGGATCGGCGCCCGCCGATTGCGGGCCAACGCGCAATGCTTTGGTTAGCTCAGGCACGTGTGCGATCGAGCCGCCACCGGCACCCACTGTGCGAATATCGACCGACGAGGCGCGCACGGTGACATCGCCGACAGTGGTTTCGCGACGCAGGCGCGCTTGGCCATTCTGGATGAGCGCGACGTCGGTAGAAGTACCACCCATGTCTGCCGTCAGAAGGTTCGGAAAGCCGGCTTGCTGGGCAACCCACACCGCACCCGTGACGCCGCCTGCTGGACCAGACATCAGCATGTTGACCGGGAACTCCTCAGAGGACGCGGCCGACGCAAGACCGCCGTCGGAGCGCAGAATATGCAGTTTGATCTTGCCGGACTGCTGCTCGATCTTCGCTTTCAGGTTCTTGACATAGCGTGCAACACGCGGTCGTACATATGAGTTGGCAACCGTTGTGACCGTGCGCTCGTACTCCTGCATTTCCGGCACGACTTCCGATGACAGCGACACCGGAATGTCCGGCATCTCCTCCATGGCAATCGCCTTGATACGCTTCTCGTGCTTGTCGTTGGCGAATGAGTTGATCAGACAAACGGTCAATGCTTCGATGTTCTGCTTCTTGAGTGCCTGCAGATCCTTGCGCAACTTGGACTCATCGAGCTTATGCACAACCTCACCGCGTGCGCTGACGCGCTCGTCTGCTTCGATCGTGGATGCGAGCCCCGCCATGGGCAGTGACTTGTTATAGATAACCCAACCGCCGAGACCACCCGGCACGTAGGAACGTGCAATCTGCAGCACCTGCCGGTAACCCTTGGTCGTCACGAGACCGCACTTGGCACCCGTACCGGTCAACACCGTATTGGTCGCGACGGTCGTTCCGTGCATCACGTGCTCGATGCCTGACGGCTCGATACCCGCGTGTTCACATATGCGCGAGATGCCGTTCAAGACGCCGATCGACTGATCGGCAGGTGTACTTGGTACTTTGGCAGACCAAGTCCGCCCGTTCTTATCGTTGACCAGCAGCAAGTCCGTGAACGTGCCGCCGACATCAACACCCAGTCGATATGACATGCCAACTCCTAACGATCGAATTGAAGCCCCTGTTCGGGTGTCGACAGTCCTGTTGACCAGCTGTTGGCACTCGAACCACTACCGCCACTTTGTTAGCGCGACGAGCGTCGCGCGAGCGTAAGTATCGTGTCCTGTCAGTATCCCTTGTTTATGCCGAGCGGCGCAATGCAGCGCGGCACTCACGTGCCTCTCAGGCCGCCTGTTGCGCAGGGCGGGGAAAGGTGCCGGCCTTGATCAGCATGCCCGGCACCGGCCGACCCAGCACGCCCTGCAGCCACTCGCCCGTCGCGATCAGCGCATCAAGATCCACACCGGTGCTGATACGCATGCGCTGCAGCATATAGACCAGATCCTCGGTCGGGATGTTCCCCGTTGCGGCCGGCGCGAACGGGCAGCCGCCGATGCCACCGGTGCTCGCATCGAGCGCATCGACACCGGCAGCGATCGCCGCGTAAGCATTCGCAATTCCCGTATTGCGCGTGTTGTGAAAGTGGCAGCGTATCCGCATGCCGGGCACGGCCTCGCGTACGCGGCCGATCAACTCCGTGACCTGCGCCGGGACGCCAACGCCGATCGTATCGGCGAGTGCGATCTCGTGCGGCTGGCCTTCCGCCACGCGCTTGACGACCTCGATGACCCGCTCGACCGGGATTTCGCCTTCGAATGGGCAGCCAAATGCGGCGGAAACAGTCACCTGCGGGCGGATATTGGCGGCACGCGCCGCCGACGCAATTTCGAGCCACGCAGCAATCGAGTCATCCGTGCCTACACCCTGGTTGCGCCGATTGAATGTATCGGAGGCGACCACCGCCATGCCGATTTCGTTGCAGCCAGCAGCCTGCGCGCGGTCGAATCCGCGGCGATTCAAGACAAGTCCCACGTAGAAGACGTCCGGACGTCGTTCGACCTGCGCGAGAACCTCCTCGGCATCGGCCATCTGCGGCACCTTCTTGGGATGCACAAAGCTCGTCACTTCGATACGCCGCAGGCCGGCAGCGATCAGCCGATTGATGAATTCCACCTTCCCGGCGGTCGGCATTACCCCTGGCTCGCTTTGCAGCCCATCACGTGGGCCGACTTCGACGATTTCGACACTGCGCTGCATGGCGTACACCTGTCCGGACAAGCTCTAGTCAAACTCTAGTACCATCATCTTAGCAAGTACCGCGCTCACGTGCGGCCAGCACGTGTGACAGTCCTTGACCGCACGCCGGCAGGACCGGTACAAAACCTGCTACGCAACGGTCTCTCAAATTGCCGCAAGGAAACACGCATGTCCGCCGATCGCAACTTCAAGAATGGCCCACTGTCCGACTTGCGTGTGCTCGAACTCGGCACACTGCTGGCTGGGCCGTTCTGCGGCCAACTACTCGGCGACATGGGCGCCGAGGTGATCAAGATCG
>JAGRJB010000233.1 GCA_020442965.1 Pseudomonadales bacterium | reverse complement strand
CGAAATCAACGTCGTACCGTATATCGATGTGATGCTGGTGCTGTTGATCATTTTCATGATCACGGCGCCGCTGCTGGCCGAGGGCGTGCGGGTGGAATTGCCGCGAGCGCGAGCGGAACCTCTCGACCCGCAGCTGCTCAAAGACCAGAAGCCGATTGTTTTGTCGATCAATTCCGAAGGGCAGTTTTTCGTGAACTATGGAGCCAATCAGGATTCGCCTGTGGAACTGACGGAAGTGCAGTCGCGAGCGGCGGCGGTTTTGCGCCGCGCGCCGGAGACGACCGTGCTCGTGCGCGGCGATCGGCGTGTCGATTATGGCCGTGTGATCGATGCGATGACGGCCCTGCAGGCCGCGGGCGCTCGTAAAGTTGGTTTCATCACGGAGCCGCCGCCGCCCGTCAAGCGCGGGCGCAATCGCTAACGAGCATGGCGAAGCGGGGCGCAACGGGTCGTGCACTGACTCTGTCGATCTTGTTGCATGTGGGATTGATCGCGCTTGCGATCGCAGCGTGGTGGCAATGGCGGGACGAGCCGCAGCCCGCCGCGGTGGCGATGGAGGGCGCAATTGTGGATGCACGTGAGTTGGATGGGTTGCCGCCACCGCCGTCAGCTTCGACGGCGGCGTCGACCGATCCCGATTCGGCTCCTGTCGCGCCACAGGCGGCGGAGTCAGAGCCGGAGCCATCGCCGCCTGCGCCGGAGCCTGCACCTGCGCCGGAGCCCACGCTGCCCGAGACCGAGAGCGCGGCTGAGTTGTTAGCGAAGCAGCGTGAAGCTGAGTTGCAGCGCGCGGCCGAGTCCGAGCGGCTCGAGCAGGCTCGGCGTGAGCGTGAGGAGAAGCAGCGGCTCGAGCGTGAGGTCGCCGCGAAGCGTGCCGCCGAAGAACAGCGACTCGCCGCGCAGAAGCGGCTGGCCGATGAGAAATTGGCAAAGGAAAAGGCAGCGGCTGAAGACTTGCGGCAGCAACGCGAACGAGAGGCGGAATTGCGGCGTCGTCTGCTTGCGGAAGAGCGTGGTGCGGCGGCGCGTTCGGGTCCGGCGGCCGATCAATGGAAGGCTCAGATCCGTGCGCGTATCGAACGCGCGTGGATTCGCCCGCCATCAGCGCGCCCAGGCGTAGAATGCGAAGTAGCCGTCACGCAGGTGCCGGGCGGCGAAGTCACGAGTGTGCGGGTCGAAAGCTGCACGGGCGGCGATGATGCATTGCGCTCGTCAGTGGAGACCGCGGTCTATCGCGCGTCGCCGCTGCCGTTGCCACCCGATCCTTCTCTCTTTGAACGCAATCTCAGGCTAACATTCAAACCCAATGATTAGACATCTCTTGCAAATAACCGGGCTCGCGCTGTTGGCGCTCTCGGTGTCCGCGACGAGCCAGGCGCAGCTCAAGATCGAAATTACGTCAGGTGTCACTGACCCGATCCCGATTGCGATCGTGCCGTTTGCGCGCGGCGCCGGCACGGACGCCGTCGATGTCGCGATGGTCGTGCAGAATGATCTCGAGCGCAGCGGCCGCTTCAAACCGATGGCACGTGCCGACATGCTGACGCAGCCGACGCGCAGCGCGGACATCGATCTCGCTGCCTGGCGCCAGCAGCGCAACGATTTCGTCGTCGTGGGACGAATCACTGACGCAGGAGGCCAGAGCCTCATCGAAATCGAGCTGGTGAACGTCCTCAACGGCCAGCGACTGTTGACCGAGCGTTTTGCCACGCGCAGCCGCGATCTGCGCGCCGCGGCGCATCGGGTGAGCGATGCGATCTATGAAAAAATCCTCGGTGTGCGCGGCGCGTTCGCGACACGAATCGCCTACGTGTCGGTGGATGGCCGACCACCCTCCCAGCACTACCAACTCATCGTGGCTGATGCCGACGGCGAGAACGCGCGTGTCATCCTCGAATCGAAACAACCGCTGATGTCGCCGGCATGGTCACCCGATGGGGAGTGGTTGGCGTATGTGTCATTCGAGCGTCGCGTTTCGTCGATCTACGTCCAGAAGATTCGATCCGGACAGCGCAGCATGGTCTCTTCCCGCGCTGGTGTGAATGGATCGCCCGCCTGGTCGCCCGATGGCAAGACGCTGGCGGTGACTCTCTCTGGCACGAACGGCAATCTCGACGTCTACCTGCTGGATCTCGCGTCGCAATCCCTGCGTCGCGTCACGTCGGATCCTGGGATCGATACCGAGGCCGTGTTCACGCCCGATGGGAAGGAATTGCTGTTCACGTCGGACCGCTCGGGCAATCCGCAGATCTATCGACTCGCAATCGGTGAACAGGATCGGCCAAAGCGTGTGACCTTCACGGGTAACTACAATTCACGTCCGCGCATCTCGCCGGACGGCAAGCAACTCGCCATGACGACACTCGACGCGGGTGCGTACCGAGTGGCCGTTCAGGATCTTGCAAGCGGCACGGTGCGTGTCCTGTCGCGCGGTCGGCTGGATGAATCGCCGAGTTTTGCGCCGAATGGCGCGATCCTGATCTACTCGGGGCGTGAGCGCGGGCAGGGTGTGCTGGCCAGCGTGTCGGTGGACGGAGCGACCTCGCAACGACTGAAAGCGGACGCCGGTGAAGTTCGCGAATCCGTTTGGGGACCGTTTCTGGCACCCGGGCAGGACTGATCGGTTAGTGGCTTCAGCGGGTCTCCCAACGGTGACACGCTGCTCCAGGCGTTACAAGTGTGTTACAACTCGCAGCCAAGCAAGAATGGAGTTAGAGATATGAGACAACTACTGCTAGTGAGCGCGATCGCGGCGACGTTGCTGCTGTCAGGTTGCTCGCTCGGCAAGAAGGGTACGCGCCCGGACGCTAACGTGGGTGATACCTCGGCGGTGACGGCCGGTGCGGCTGACAGCGATGCGGTCAGCAGTAGTGCTGGCATGGTCGGTGGCGGTGAAGACGCCGAGGGCCCCACAGGTGCGTTGCTCTCGCGCCGGATCATTTATTTTGACTACGACAGTGCCGAAATCCGGGCGGACTCCCAGGAAGTTGTCACGGCGCATGCGCGCTATCTGGCTAACAATCCAGCGACCCGAGTTCGCCTCGAAGGCCATGCGGACGAGCGCGGCTCGCGTGAGTACAACATTGGTTTGGGCGAGCGGCGGGCGCAGGCAGTCCGCCGCGTATTGATGCTGCAGGGCGTCGGTGAGGCACAGCTCAGCACGGTGAGCTATGGCGAGGAACGCCCGGCGGTTGCCGGCAGCGATGAAGATGCCTATGCGCAAAATCGTCGCGTCGAAATCATCTACCTGCGCTGAGGCTGCAGATGGCAACTATACGGAGGATAGGGAGCGTCTGTGCGGCGCTGATACTCGCCGGTTGCGCGACCGCGCCGGACGAGGATCCCGTCATGATCCGCCTGAGCGATCTGGACGGACGCGTGACGCGTGTCGAGCGCGTCGTCACTAACAACAGTCTGCTCGATCTCTCCAAGCGCATCGATACATTGCAGGCTGAGGTGCGTAGCTTGCGTGGCAGCGTGGAGCAGCTGGAGAACCAGACTGATGGTGGCCGAAGTCAGCAGCGCAACCTGTATGGCGACCTCGAGCGGCGGCTCGCCGTGTTGGAAGGCAACGCTGCGGGACTGGCGGGCGCGTCAGGCTTGGGTGAGGTTCGCGGCGGCGCCGCCGCTTCGGCCGGAGCGGCGGATGAAATCGCCTACGATCAGGCTTTTAATGCCCTCAAGTCCGGCAGCTATGCCGTGGCAATCGATGGGTTCAAGCGGTATCTGGCGAACTATCCCGACGGATCAGCTGCCAGCAACGCGCAGTACTGGTTGGGCGAGGCTTATTATGTGACGCGCGATTACGGGAATGCGGGCGCCGCGTTTCAGCGCACGGTGGATGTCTGGCCGACCTCGCGTAAAGCGCCCGATGCACTCGTCAAACTGGGCTTTACCCAATACGAACAAAAGCGCTACGACGCGGCGCGTACGACGCTGAACTCGGTCATTCAGCGATTTCCCGGGACCGAGGCTGCACGCCTCGCTGGCGAGCGGTTGCAGCGAATGCCAGCGGCTGCCCGCTGATATCAACCTTGGTAGCTGCCGCACGCAAGGCTGTGGTACTGCTGTCGGGCGGGCTCGATTCCGCCACCGTGCTGGCGATGGCGCGCGACGCCGAGTTCGACTGCTATGCGCTCTCGGTCGACTACGGACAGCGGCATGCAGTCGAACTGGCCGCAGCTCGTCGCGTTGCGGAGGCACTGGGGGCGACCGAGCATCGCATCATGGCGGTCGACTTCGCGCACATCGGCGGCTCGGCGCTCACCGACCGCAGCATCGCTGTTCCAACGGCGGCGAGTGAGGGCATTCCCAGCACATATGTACCCGCGCGCAATACGATCATGTTGTCGCTGGCGCTCGCGTGGGCCGAGGTGCTGCAGGCGCACGACATCTACCTGGGCGTCAATTCGGTGGACTACTCCGGGTACCCAGACTGTCGTCCGGAGTTCATCGCAGCGTTCGATCGACTCGCGCGCCTCGCCACCAAGGCGGGGGTCGAAGGCGCTGAGATCACGGTGCGAGCGCCGCTGATGCAATTGAGTAAAGCGCAGATCATCCGTCACGGTGTGGCACTGGGTGTCGACTATTCGCTCACGGTCTCGTGCTATCAGGCTGATAGCGCGGGTCGCGCCTGCGGGCGTTGCGACTCCTGTCGCCTGCGTCGCGAGGGCTTCGTTGCCGCTGGTGTGGCGGATACGACGCGCTATGCTTGAGCCGCGCGCCACGGCGTCAAATATTTGACGCTGCCGCCTTGCACAACGCGCCCAGTTGCTCGCGATCGCCGCCATCGTTGTGGCACGAATGTTGCTCCATCACCAGCAATTCAATATCTGGTTTGACCCTAGAGGTAGTCCATGGCGAGCGTGAGCGCTGGCAGTCGTCAAGGCACGGATCGCGCCGCGATCCTGCTATTGGCGCTCGGTGAGCAGGAGGCGTCGGCGGTACTCAAGCACATGAGTCCGCGAGATGTACAGAAAGTCGGCGCCGCGATTCTCTCGCAGCTGAGCGTTTCGCGCGACGATGTCAGCCGCGTGCTCGAGGATTTCACCGAGGCGACCGAGAGTCACACCTCGCTCGGGGTCGGCACCGACGACTACCTGCGCAAGGTGTTAGCGAACGCACTCGGTGAAGATCGTGCCGCCGGTGTGATGGACCGAATTCTGGGCGGGCGCTCGAGCCGTGGACTCGATGCCGTCAAGTGGATGGATCCGAAGGCAGTCTCGGAGATGATGCGCAACGAGCATCCGCAAATTGTCGCGATTGTACTCGCGTACCTTGAGCCCGAGCATGCCGCCGCGATTCTCTCGCAGCTGCCCGATAACGCGAAGTCCGATATTCTGATGCGCATCGCGGTGCTCGATGGCGTGCAACCCATGGCGCTCAATGAGCTCGACGGCGTGATGGAAAAAATGTTCGCCGGCAATGCCAACTCGAAGGCGTCGGTATTCGGTGGCCCCAAAGTTGCGGCCAATATCATCAACAATCTCGAAGCCAGCATCGAAACGACCGTGATGGAGCACATTGGCTCCGTGGACGAGGCACTGGCAGCCAAGTTGCACGACCTGATCTTCACATTCGGCGATCTGATCGACCTCGACGATCGTGGCCTGCAGGAACTGTTGCGCGAAGTGCAGGGTGACCAACTCATTCTGGCACTCAAGGGTGTCGACGACATACTGAAGGAGAAGTTCTTCAAGAACATGTCGCAGCGCGCTGCTGAGATCCTGAAGGATGATCTCGAGTCGAAAGGCCCCGTGCGCCTGAGCGATGTCGAGGCCGCACAGAAGGAAATGTTGATAGTCGTGAGACGCATGGCGGAAGCTGGCACCATCATGCTGGGTAAGGGCGGCGGGGAGTTCGTCTGATGGCCGAGGAAAATGTACTCGAGCAGGCAGAGGTCGACGCGTTGTTGAAGGGCGTCGATGACGGTGCGGTGAGCACCGACAGTCCCGCCGAAGCACGCGGTGCGGTGCGCAACTACGATTTCAGCCGCGAAATGCGCATCGTCCGTGGCCGCATGCCAACGCTCGAGATGATCAATGAGCGCTTTGCGCGATTGTTTCGCAACAGTGTCTACAACATGCTGCGACGCTCGTCGGACATTACGGTGCAGCCGGTACAAACGCGAAAATTCGCCGACTACATGCGCACGCTGGAGCTGCCCACCAGCCTCAATCTCGTGCGAGTGAATCCATTGCGCGGCACAGCGCTGGTGGTCCTGGATCCGAAGCTCGTGTTCTCGGTGGTCGACAACTTCTTCGGCGGCAGTGGTAAGCCGCCAGCGCTCGAGGCGCGCGACTTTACGGCCACCGAGTCGCGCATCATCCAGTTGATCTTGAACAGCCTCTTCAAGGATATGAAAGAGGCCTGGTCGCAGGTAGCACCCATCGACGTGGAGTACCTCTCGACTGAGATGAACCCACATTTCGCCAACATCGTGGCGCCGAGTGAAGTGGTCGTTATCAGTTCGTTCCAGCTCAATCTCGAGGGCGGCGGCGGCGATCTGCATATCACCATGCCGTACTCGATGATCGAGCCGCTGCGCGATATGCTCGATTCCGGAATTCAAGGCGATCGCGCCGAGAACGATGATCGATGGTATCGAACGCTGCGCGAGGAGATCGAGCATGCCAAGGTCGAGTTGCGCTCCGTGCTTGGACAGACCGAGATCACGCTTGAGCGGTTACTCAATATGCAGGTGGGCGACGTACTGCCGATCGACTTTGCCGGGCAGGCGACCGTCTATGCCGAGGACGTGCCCATTGTGCGGGGCAGCTATGGCGTATCCGGTGGTTCCCAGGCCGTGCGCGTCGAGGAGCACTATGCGCGGGTCGATGCCGTGGCGGACTCGGCCCTCAGCCGTGTGTGACACCGCTGGCTTGGGCGGTGTTGTCTCATTGGCGGACATGTCGGCCTGCTTGCTGTAATATCGCGCGCCATCGTCGGCGACGCCCGCGCATCCGTGCGCTTTAGAGGTCTGCGCCGCAACCCGGTTCACGGGCCCTTAGCTCAGTCGGTAGAGCAGCTGGCTTTTAACTAGTTGGTCGTGCGTTCGAATCGCACAGGGCCCACCATTTTTATATATTAAAATCAATTGCTTATTTGTATTACCTCGTGTTTATTCTGTCATTCGATCGTGACAGTGCGTCGGTACGGACACGGCAAACTCCCGACCGAGCCGAGCGCGACCCGCCACTGGGTCTCAAGACTGCCCGCGCCCGGAGCGGGCCTGGGTGTTAGTGCTGCCAAGGTCCGTTGCAATCGGCAGCGCCGCCGCAGGCGCGCCACTGCCGACAGCGCGCCGCGTCAGCCAGATCACGCCGGTCAGCGCCAAAGCCACCCAGGTTGACAGCCAGAACAGATCGATCGATGCCATCAGATAGGCCTGGTTCACGAGCGTGTGCAGGATCATCGCGTAGCTTTGTAGATCGCTGAAGCCGAAGTGGTGCAGTGACTGCATCGCCTGCTGCATCGCCGGCTCGTAGACGCTTGTTGCCTCCGCGAGCTGGCTTTGGTGCAGTGCTTCCCGCCGATCCCACAACGTGGTCGTCAGCGAGGCTGCGAACCCGGCGGCGGTGATGCGCGAGAAATTCGCGATACCGGTTGCCGACGGGATTTGTGCCGGTTCGATGTCCTGCAGCGAAATCGCGACCAGCGCTATGAAGAATGTCGACATGCCGATGCCCTGTACCAGCATCGGCGCGACGAAATTCCATAGCGAGGCATCGGCCGTGAGATTGGCCCGCAGGTAGTACGAACCGGCGAATGCCAGCAGCGAGATGGTCGCGAACCAGCGCGCATCGGTACGCGACATGAATCGCGTCACCAAGGGTGTTAGCAGTACGGCAACCACACCACTCGGTGCCGCCACCAGTCCTGCCCAGGTCGCGTTGTAGCCGACGTGCGTCTGCAGCCACAGTGGTAGCAGCATGACATTGGCGAACATGACCGCGTAGCCCAAGCAAAGCGACAGCGTCCCCAAGGCGAAATTGCGCTTTCGAAACAGTGACAGATCGACTATGGGGTGCTCGTCGGTCAGTTCCCATACGATCCAGGCGATGCACCCGACTGCGGCGACCAGCGCCAGGATCACGATCTGCGGCGACGCGAACCAGTCGGCATTCTTGCCCGTGTCGAGCGCAATCTGCAGCGCGCCGACCCACACTACCAGCAGAGAAAGACCAACGGTATCGATCGGCAACTTGCGCGTCTTGGTTTCCCGCGTTGACAGACCTCGCCAGCACAGCACTGAAGCGAACAGCCCGACCGGCACATTGATCAGGAAGATCCAGCTCCAGTGAAAATTGTCGGAAATGTAGCCACCGAGTATCGGACCGGTGATCGGCGCTACCAGTGTGGTGATCGACCAGATGCCCAGTGCAGTCGTACGTTTGCCGGGCGGAAAGATGGAAATCAGCAACGCCTGCGATCCGGGGATCATCGGACCTGAAACCGCACCCTGTATCACGCGGAACAGCACCAGTGTCGGCAGGCTCCAGGCAACGGCGCAGAGAAAAGATGCCAGTGTGAACAGGAACAGCGATATAACGAAAGTGCGCACCGTACCGTAGCGCTGCATCAGCCAACCGGTCAGCGGCACCGCAACACCGTTGGCGACCGCAAATGAGGTAATGATCCAGGTGCCCTGATCGGTGGTCGCGCCGAGATTGCCGGCGATCGTTGGCAACGATACGTTGGCAATGGTCGTGTCGAGCACTTGCATGAACGTGCCTAACG
>JAGRJB010000009.1 GCA_020442965.1 Pseudomonadales bacterium | reverse complement strand
GCGACACCGTGCGCATGGACGAGGAGGGCTTCCTTTACTTCGTCGGTCGCCGCGACGAGATGATCAAGACATCCGGCTACCGAGTCAGTCCCAACGAGGTTGAAGAAGCGGTGTACGCCACCGGCCTCGTGGGCGACGCGGTGGCGGTCGGCGTACCGCATGTCACGCTCGGTCAGGTGATCGTGCTGGTCGCATCGCCCGCCCCAGGCGGCGAGCGGGACACCACCAAGTTGTTAGCTGAGTGCCGCAAACGTGTGGCACTCTACATGGTGCCTGCTCATGTCGAATGGCGCGACGAGTTGCCACGCAACCCCAATGGCAAGTTCGACCGGCCGTTGTTGGCCGCCGAAATGCGTGCGCTGGTCGGTGCGGTCGCCAAGTGACGCTGCTCAGTCGACAGCACGGGCCGCACCCGTATTTCGGCGTCCGCGACGATCAACTCGTCGTCGCCGGCAAGACGATCGAGGCGATCGCAGCGAGTATCGGTCGTACGCCGTTTTACGTGTACGACCGCGCCGCAATTGCAGCGCGCATCGCCGAGTTGCGGGACGTTCTGCCGACGCGCGTCGATCTGCACTATGCGATCAAGGCGAATCCGATGCCCGAGGTCGTACAGTTCATCGCACCCCTGGTAGACGGCCTGGACGTCGCCTCGGGGCGTGAGCTCACGCTCGCACTAACCACTGACCACTCACGGGCGGACATCAGCTTCGCCGGTCCCGGCAAGAGCACTGCCGAACTGGATCAGGCGGCGGCGGCCGGCATCGTAGTGAATGCCGAGTCGACACGGGAACTCCACTATCTGGCGAGTGTCGCCGAACGGTCGGGCACGAAGCCGCGGGTCGCCATCCGCGTCAATCCGGACTTCGAACTGAAAACGTCCGGCATGAAAATGAGTGGCGGCCCGAAGCAGTTTGGCATCGATGCTGAACAGGTGCCGCAGGCGCTGGAGGAAATGCGCTCGCTGCCGCTCGAGTTCTTCGGGTTTCATATTTTCTCCGGCTCACAGAACCTCCGGCACGAGTCGATCGCCGAATCGCAGCGCAACGCCCTCGATCTCGCGGTCAAACTCGCGGCCCACGCACCGGGACCTGTTCGCATGCTCAATATCGGCGGCGGGTTCGGCATCCCGTATTTTCCGGGCGACCGGCGCCTCGATCTGGCGCCAATCAAGGCGAATCTCGCAGCCGTCGCAGCTGACGCTGCGCAACGCCTGCCGGATGCCCAGCTCATGATAGAACTGGGTCGTTATATCGTTGGCGAAGCCGGCCTTTATGTTTGTCGCATCCTGGATCGCAAGGTCTCGCGCGGCCAGGTGTTCCTGGTGGTCGACGGTGGGCTGCATCATCACCTCGCCGCCTCGGGCAACTTCGGTCAGGTCATACGCAAGAATTATCCGGTCGTGATCGCCAACCGCGTCAATGCGGAGCCGCGCGAAGTCGCCAATGTGGTGGGCCCTCTGTGCACACCGCTCGATCTGTTAGCGGACCGTATGGATCTGGCGCGCGCCGAGCCCGGCGACCTGGTCGCTGTGATGCAATCCGGCGCCTATGGCCTAACGGCGAGCCCGTTGGGCTTTCTGAGTCATCCCGCGCCGTCCGAAGTACTCTTGTAACGACTGCGCAGCGGTGCACGCTGCACCACCGACCCGTGGGCGCCAACCGGCAGTGGGGTGTCGGCACCCGAATCGCCTGCCGGACCAGGGCGCGGTCCTGGAGGACCGTCCGCCGGTGAACCTGCCGGATCGGCCTTGAGCTCACCCCCCTGCCGAGCGATCTCGGCCTCGAGCGCCTTGCTGTTCTGTACTGCGAGCCAGCGCAGATTGACGACGACGAGAATCGCGCCTATCAACCAGAAGCGAACTTCCAGCTTGAGGTAGTCGACGAAGATGTCGCCGACCACGAGTGCGGCCATCGCCGCGGCAATACCGGGCAGGTAGGCGGGCAACGGATCGGGCAACGCATCCAGCTGCCGATATAGACTTCTGAAAACCGCATAAAGCCAGCCGAGGAGCGTTGCATAGAACAAGATCCCGGGAATGCCATGCTCGACGAGGAAAGTGAGTGCGGTATTGTGCGATGACCGGCCGCGGTTCGCACCGACACCCGTCAGCATCCAGTCTTCCATGTAAAGCGGACTAAGCTCAGCCGTACAGCGATGGCCACAACCTTCCGGATAGTCGCGGAACATCCTGAGCTGCGCCGCCATCGCTTCGACCCGTCCGCCGCCGGTGTCGACACCTTCAACCTGCTCACCGGCGTATTTGATCGTGTTGATGCGGTCCCAGAATTGCTCGTTAGCAAGCCCGGCGAAGCCCAGCATCGCGATGACCGAGAGTCCAAGGATCCGGGCCCGATACCGCTTGGGCGCGAAGTAGTTGAACACAATGCCACCGAAGGCGGCCGCCAGAAACGAGCTGCGGCTTTCCGTGAGGATAATGCCGTTCACCATCAGGGGTAGTAGCACCAACAACGCCAGCCGCTCTTTCCACTGGCCTGCAACGAACAAACCCGCGCCGCAGAACACGGCGGTCACGATCTGGAGCGCACCAGCGTTGGCCTCGCTGATATCGGGCCCGCCGAAGCCCTCGAATCGTCCACCGGTATAGTTCGAGTAGGCATCCCAGCCCATGTAGGCGCCGCCTAACACGTGTGCCCACAGAAACAGGCGCAAATGATCGGGCGTGTCGATACAGCGATAGATCAACAGCATGAGCAACACGTACTTGGGCAGCAGATTGACGAGGACGAGATGACGCTCGAGGTTGACAGCCCAGATGCTCTGCACGACGACCCAGGCCAGAAAGGCCAGAATCACGATGACGATTGGTCGATTGAACAGGGGCAGCGACCGTTCGTCTGGACGATGCACGAACGTCGCCGCAAATGCGAGCGCGGCTGCGAGCAGCGACCATCGCAGATCCGGCAGGTCGTAGCCCCACCATTGCGTCTGTGGATGCAGGTATAGCACTGCCATGTAGAGCAGCAGACCGTAGATGGCATGGCGCGCAAACGATAGCCCGGTCACCCCGAGGAACAGCACCATGAACAGGATGGAAGTCGTTGACACGCGCGGGGCCCCAGCTACGGCGGGCGTCTTCGTCCACCTGCTGCGGACTATAGCCTGAACCGCATCTCAGCTTCGAGACTCTGCTCACGCCACGCTGCCAAATGCGTGGTCGCCACCGGGGGCGATGAGGAATAATGACGCGCCATGCGCACCGTTCTGTTGATCGCGTTTCACTATCCGCCATGTGCGACCAGCAGCGGCCTGCAGCGCTCGCTCGCCAACTCCATCCATCTACCAGATTACGGCTGGCGAACGGTGGTGCTGACCGTGACTCCAGAGGCACACCAACGCACCAGCGATCAGCAGCTGCGCGACATTCCCGTCTCCGTAGTCGTCGCCCGCACACGGGCTCGCAATCTGTCGCAAATGTTCGCGGTCGGTAGTCGCTACTGGTCCCGACTCGCCATTCCCGATCCCTGGCGGGCCTGGAGTTGGAGTGCGATTCCGCGCGGCCTGGCGCTGATCAAAGAGCACCAGATCGACGCAATCTGGTCTACTTACCCGATCGCGACGGCCCACACGATCGGCGCGGCGCTCGCCAAGCGCACCGGCCTGCCCTGGATTGCGGACTTTCGCGATCCGATGGTCGAAACGATCGCGAGCACCGGCGAAGTGTTCCCGGCCGACCCGCGGTTGCGTAAGGCTCGCTTGCAGATCGAATCGCTCGCCATGCGCCACGCGGCGCACGCGGTGTTCTGCACCCCATCGGCGCAACGCATCGTCCGCGACCGCTACCCGCAATTCCCACCACAACGCCTGGCGGTGATCTCGAACGGTTTTGACGAAGCAGCTTTTGCGGCAGCCGAGCAACTCGTTACGGGTACTCCCTCGACGGGGCGCCGTGTGTTGTTACACAGTGGCATCATCTATCCGGGCCCGGACCGCGACCCGGCGGCGCTGTTCGCCGCGCTCGCGCGCCTGGCGGCGGCGGGAATCGTTAGCCCAGAGAATTTCGAATTGCGACTACGCGATCCGTCGAACGAGGCGAGTTACGCCGAGATGGCGCGGGTGGCGGGTGTCGCGAACCTCGTTTCGATCCTGCCGCCGCTCAAGTACCACGAAGCGCTAGCGGAGATGTTGCAGGCCGATGGGCTCTTGTTGCTGCAGGGTTACACGTCGAACCCGGCGATCCCCGCCAAGCTGTACGAATATCTGCGCGCGGGGCGCTCGATCGTTGGGCTCGTGCACCCCGAGGGCGAATCCGCCGCGGCCTTGCGCGCGGCGGGAATCACGCTGCAATGTGATCTCACCGATACGCAACACATCGCGGCCGTCTTGCGACAGTGGCTGGAAGGATTGGCCGGGCCGACCAACCCACTACCTGGGCGCGACTACGTGGCGCAATTCGGGCGGGCGCATCTTGCCGGCCGGCTCGCCAGCTTGCTCGATCAGTCGGTTGCAGGTGGTTAGTCGCGCAAGCTAACGGCGCGGCGCGGCTAACTCGGCCGAGTTAGCCGCAGTCGGCGGCCCAGGCGCTTTCCACTGCCCGGCGCGTTCCAGTTTGTTGCGCAAACCTGGCAGCGGATATCCCGCGCTGTAAGCGAGCTGTGCATGCTCGAGCGCCTTGGCCATATCTTTCTGGTCGAAATAGACCAACCCCATGTTGTAGTGCACGTCCGGGGACTTGGGATCGATCCGCAAGGCGTCGGCGTACACGGCCAGCGCGCGTGGATAGTCGGACTTGCGCCAGTAGTAGTACGCCTCCTGCAGCAGCACAGAGATATCGTCTGGGGCAAAGCGGCGCGCGCGCGTGAAGTAGCATCCGAGTTCATCGTAGTTGTACGACAAACCGCCGGCGAGAAAGTACTGCACCATGCCTTGCATCGCCGGGACATGGTTAGGCCACTTGTGCAGTGTCCAATCCAGATCGTGCATCACGCGCTTGGTGAGCTCGCCCTGGGACAGCCGAGTCAGCGCATTCGAAGCGTGCGCCATCCAGTTGTCGTCATACGCCCAACGCAGCAATTCACTGGAATTACGGCTGCGGAAATCATGCGCCGTTTTGTCATCGGGCGAGCAATAAGCTGGCGGTGCGTCCTCAGCACGCATCGGTAACGATGTAACGAAGAGCACGGCCCATGACAGCGCAACGATGGTGCGCCTGGCGGGACTCTGGGTTGTAATGCTACCGACCATCGATCGCGCTCCTGAAGCGTGCCCTGCAGCGGGATCAGTAGCCCGACTCTACACAGCGCGTCGCGGTCGTGCTATCCCGCAAGCGGGGGTTCCATTGCTATTTGACCGCCGCACGGCGATTCGTTCGACGCGAATCGCGAAACAGTGAGCGAGCACTCATTCGCCGAGGCATCCTGCCCCGGTATTTGACCACTCAAGGTATGCTGCGGTGCATGCACGCGAGGCAAGACGCCGGCTGATATCTCGATGCCCATGACGTTTGACATTTTGCCGCTCGCCAGGCTCGACACGGCCACTCGCGCCGAGTGGACAGCGCTGAGCAATCGCCTGGGCGCGAATCCGACCCTGCAACCCGGCTGGGTCGACGTGGTACACAACGCGCTCGGGAATCAGAACGAGGCCGTCCAGGTTCTGCTGGGCACCAGCACCGGTGAGCTCCAGGTCGTACTGCCGTTCTTCATGCGTCGGTCCCGCTTGTTCGGCGTGCCGATGCGGATGCTCGAACTGGCATCGAATCGCGTCGCATACCACGCGCAGTTCCTGACCGCCGGGAATCGCGAGGCTGTTTTGCAGGCGTTGCTGGAGCGCGCACCCACCTGGGATGTGTTCTACGCGGCCGGGCTGATCGATGATTCGGCCGATACGTCGGCGCTGCGGGCGATGGGCACCCGATTGGCGGTACCGCTGGTATCCGCGCGGGGCGAACGCTCACCGTTTCTCCGGATTGACGGTAGCTGGGAACAGTTTCTCGCGTCGCAAAACAAGAAATTTCGCTACAAAGTGAAACGTCGCCGCGAAGATCATGTGAAAGACCCTGCATGGCGCACGCGCTGGTTCGAGAATGACACGTCGACTGACGAATTACTGCACGACATGCTGGCGATCGAACAGAGCAGCTGGAAGGCCTCCGCGGGCACCGACATCGCATCGCGCGATTTCGAGCTGCGCTACCACAGGGAGCTGCTGCCGTTCTTGAGCGACGCGGGGATGCTGTCAGCGGTAGTACTGTACCGGGGCGCTGAGCCGGTGGCCTACAGTCTTTGCTGCCGCAGTGGCAGCTGGT
>JAGRJB010000232.1 GCA_020442965.1 Pseudomonadales bacterium | reverse complement strand
CCATTGACCACACGGCATACCACCGTTTGCCGTGTGGTCGTAGCGGAGTTCACAGCAATGATGTTGCTGTTTTCTTGTTGCAGCAGCACAGCAGGAGCTTATCGCGAAGCAAACTGTTTCTTAGGGAAATGTCGGCATGCTCGACGTGTCGCGAATCTGGTGCTGCGTACGCGACTTCTGCCCTCCGTGATTAGCCGCTAATGGCAAGCGGTGAGGCCGATGCGCGGCCACAGAAGGCCGTTCGTCGCGCTGACCGGCGTGGTCGCGTCGAGACGCAACGGTGGACCTCTACATGCCGTACAGCGGCATGCGCATCCCCAACTCGACCTCGGTGAGAGGCTGTCAACGCGAATTCACGCGTGATAAGGTTGTCCGGCCTCAGCGGAGTCAATGCTAGTCTGTCAAATGACCAGCGAAACTGATAGACCCGCGTTGATTTCGAGGCTGGTAGTATTCTGATGGTAACCCGCGAAAAGCGACTCGCTGATTTCTCAAGCGCGCCTCCAACGGAGAGCAAATCCCTCAAGCTATTATGCGAGGACCACAGCGGCACTTACGTGCTGCCGTATCCTTGTCGCCGGACAGGCGATGCCGGGTCAATGCCAAGTCAGGCCATCACATTGTAGCGACGGTGCTGGGCTGGCGTTTTTGGTAACCTAGCTAACTGGCTCCGCTGTTGGCGCCATACCGCTTCACTCACACCTCCACGGTGTCGCACTTCTACGGGATGATTGCCATCGGCTTGCCGGTCAGAGGAGAGTCGGCAAGCAGCAGTGGCCGCGCTGGGGAGGATCACTTAGCGTGACACTATAGGGAAGCAAATGCTCGCCATCAGAGCGACGTTTGATCGTTCCGGCACGCCAGATAATTATGGCAGCGACATCGCGAGGCCCCGGGTTCGCTGAAGTGCGTTTACCGACGCGGTTAGTTCTTGATTGGTTTCGAGACTGCATCCGGAGATGCCGCGCTTGATGCGTTCGGCTTCATCTCGATGGTTTTTGCAGATACCATGCCGATCTCAGCGTCGAGCGCCGAAATTATATTGAGGAGCTCTTCATCTGAAAGTTGGCTCAGGTCTCGCCGGCCGATCGAGCCGGAGTGTTGAAGCTCAACCGGGGTCTCGCGCCAGCGCGCCCGGGTCTTCAGCCAGAAGATCTGCGCCGTGACGTTGCCGTTCTTGGCCGAGTTGAACAGGAAGCCCGCCACCTGGGCATTGGCCTTGGTCGTGCCGAGGTCCAGTTCGTCGCGGTAGTATTTACGCAGCGTCTTCGGGTCGATGCCGACCGTGCGGGAAATATCAGGCTCAGGAATGCCATAGGCCGCCATGGCCTCGACCTGGCGGCGCTGCACGGGGTCTGGCTTGTGGGCGCGGCGTGCCATCAGCTGGCCTTCTCCGGCCGCCGTTCTCCCGCGACATTGATGAACGGCCGACCATCGCCTTCAAGAGTTGCCGCCTGCCCGGTGAACGCCTGCCAGCGCAACACAGCGACGTCGACATAGGCCGGATCGAGCTCGATCGCGGAGCAGGACCGGCCGGTCATCTCGGCTGCAATGATGGTGGT
>JAGRJB010000231.1 GCA_020442965.1 Pseudomonadales bacterium | reverse complement strand
ATGGAAGAGACCGGTCTGCCGGTCGTGATCGCCGAAGATCCGCTGACTTGCGTGGCACGCGGCGGTGGGCGCATCCTCGAATTGATGGACGAGATGGGGCCGGGTCACTTCGGACTCGAATAATCGAAGGTCGCGGTGGCTACCTTCGGCAGCAACCCGCGCTCACTCACCGGACGCAGCCCGGCATACGGGTTTCGTTTCTTTGTCTACGCGGTCATCTGCATCGTCTTGATGTTCTACGATCAGCGGGGGGGCTGGCTCGAGAGCGTACGGGGCGCGATGTCCGCGATCGCCTATCCCTTGCAGCTGGCGGTCAATTCGCCGAGCGCCGCCGGGCGCTGGATCCGCAGCAACTTCACCGACCGCGCACAGCTAACAGCCGAGAACGAGGCGCTCGCCACGGAACTGCGCCAGCTCAAACTCAAATCGCTGCGATTCTCCGCACTCGAGCGTGAGAACGCAGACCTGCGCCGCCTGCAGGAGCCATTGCCGCCGCTGATCAATAAGACGCTGATCGGTGAAGTCGTCAGTGTGGAGCTCTCGGTGCTGCGCCAGCGTCTGCTGATCAATCGCGGCACGGCAAACGGCGTCAAGAAGGCACAGCCCGTTATCACGGCAGACGGAGTCCTGGGCCAGGTATTGCGTGTCGGGCCGTGGAGTTCGGAGATAATCCTCATCACCGACGCGGAACACGCACTGCCCGTCGAGGTGCTGCGTAGCGGTCTACGCACGATTGCAGTGGGCGTCGGCGAGGCCGATCGATTGACACTACCGTATGTGCCACTGAATTCAGATATTCGTGAGGGCGACCAGTTGGTCACCTCCGGGCTCGGCGGCGTGTTTCCACAGGGTCTGCCGGTTGCCACCGTCACCTCCGCGAAGCGCGATCCCTCGCAATCGTTGGCACACATTCTCGCAACGCCCACCTCGCGCATTGAACGCGATCGGCACGTGTTGTTCGTATGGTTCACGCCCACTCACCCCGCCGCTGCTGGTCCCGCCAGCGTCGAGAGCGAACAGAGCGTTGGCTCGGGGACATACCAACCATTGCCGGTGCCGCGGGCAACCCCGACGACACCGCCCGCAGCTTCAGCGGCAACGCCGCGCGCGGCGCCCGACACGACGGCACCGCGCGAATGAGCTGGCCCGGTGAACCGCGCAAAATGCTGGCGCTCACCATGTTGTTAGCGCTTGGTATGCAATTATTGCCGCTACCGGTATGGCTGGCGATCATGCGACCCGCGTTTCTCGTCCTGGTCGTTCTGTACTGGTGCATCGCCGCGCCGCGTGCCGGCGGCATCCTGGTGGCCTGGATCGCGGGTTTGGCGCTCGATATCACCAAAGGTGCGGTACTGGGCCAGCATGCGCTCGCGGTCTGCCTGGTGGCGTATATTGCCATCAGTTTCCATCAGCGCCTGCGCAACCAGACCATGCTGCAGCAATCGCTGTTCGTATTCGCGATGCTCGCACTCTATGAAGTGGTGGTGTGGACTATCGACGGTTGGACCGGCCATGCGGTGAATTCGCCGTGGCGCTGGATACACCCCATGCTGGGTGCGGCGCTGTGGCCTATCGTGGCACTCGCGCTCGGCCGCACGCACACTGCACGCTAACCGGATCTCATGACAGTGGGTGCTGTACGCATTAAGGATCGGTGGGGCGAACAGCGCCTGTTCGAGCAGCGTTCGCTGATCGCGGCGATCGTGATTTTCTTGCTGACGAGTCTGTTGATCGCGCGACTGGTTGTCTTGCAAGTCGTACGACACGACTACTATACCGAGTTGTCTGCCGGAAATCGCGTGCGGCTGGAACCGTTGCCGGCACCGCGCGGACTCATTCTGGATCGGCATGGCAAGGTAATGGCTGACAATCAGCCGGCGTTTCAGCTCGAACTCGTGCGCGAACAAGTCCCCGACGTCGACGCGACACTGCGGCGGTTGGTCGAGATCGGCCTGCTGGCCACAGACGATCTCGAGGACGTCCGCCGGACCATTCTGTCGCGCCGCAAATTCGAGGGTGTACCGATACGCTTGCGCATGACTGACGAGGAGATCGCGCGCTTCGCCGTGCATCGTTTCGAGTTTCCCGGAGTCGATATCGCAACCCGCCTGGCGCGTAGCTACCCGCAAAAAGAAATCGCCGTACACGCACTCGGCTACGTTGCGGCCATCAGCGAGTCCGACCTGAAGCGAATCGACACCGCAGCGTACGCCGGGACCACCTTGATCGGCAAATTGGGCATCGAATCGTCGTTCGAGAATCAATTGCATGGTACGAATGGGTCGCGCGAAATACTCGTCAACGCTGCAGGACGCTCCGTCGAGCGCGCCGGCGGGTTTGTCCCGGATCTACACCGCGTCGCTCCGGTTGCGGGCGAGGACATCATCACCAGCATCGATCTCGAAACGCAACGCATTGCCGAGGATGCCTTGATCGACCGACGCGGCTCGATCGTCGCCATCGATCCAGAGAACGGCGACGTTATCGCACTGGTTAGTCGTCCGGGATTCGATCCGAATGCGTTCGGCCGCGGCCTGACGCGCGCCGAGTTCGCCGCTCTGAACGAGAACATCGATCGGCCGCTCTTGAACCGCGCGCTGAAGGGGGCCTATCCGCCGGGTTCCACGATCAAACCCATCGTCGCGCTCGCCGGGCTCGCCTATGGCGTAACGACGCCGGAGCACTCCCGGGTGTGCGGCGGGTACTTTACGTTGCCGGGATCCCGGCATCGCTTTCGCGACTGGAAGGCGGGTGGTCACGGCCGCGTCGACATGCTGCAGGCGATCGCGCAGTCCTGCGACGTCTATTTCTACGACCTGGCGGCCCAGATCGGCGTGGATCGGCTCGCGGAGTTCCTCGGACACTTCGGGCTCGGTGCACTGACCGGTATCGATATCAGTGGTGAGAAACGCGGCTTGCTACCGACGCCCGCCTGGAAACGTAAAGCATTCCCGCGACCCGCCGACCAGGTCTGGTTTCCAGGCGAAACCGTGATTTTCGGCATCGGTCAGGGCTATCTCACGACAACGCCGTTGCAGATGGCGCACGCCGCCGCAATCATTGCCGCGCGCGGCAAGAGCTACCAACCTCGACTGGTGACTGCGCTCAAAGACCCAGTGACTAATAAAATACGCGCGCTTGAACCAAAGCTCATCGAGCAGGTCGAAATAGCCCAGCCGGAAGCCTGGGACGTCGCGATCGGCGGTATGATCAAGGTGATGAACGGCGGTACTGCGTCGCGCAGTCAGGCGGGTGCCAAGTATCAGATCGCCGGCAAAACCGGCACGGCGCAAGTATTTTCAATCGCGCAAAATGCCAAATACGATGAAGCGAAAATCGACGAGCGGCTGCGGGATCACGCCTGGTTCATCGCATTTGCACCGGCCGACGCGCCGAAGATCGCGGTTGCTGTCATGGTAGAAAACGGCCGCAGCGGCAGCGGCACGGCGGCACCGATCGCCCGTCGCGTCATCGACACGTATCTCCTCGGCGCACCGACGACTGAACTGCCCGCCCGCAAGGCAATCGCCGGCGCCGCCGCCCCGCCGCCGGCCACCGAGTAGGACTACCGCGATGATCTACGAGGAAGTGGAAGTCGGTTCGCGCACCAGGCGCACGCTTACGGCAACTGCCCGCATCTTGCTCGCCCTGAAGCTGGACGGGCCGTTGTTAGTCGGGCTCGGGTTACTCGCCGTCTACGGATTGGTCGTTCTATACAGCGCGTCGGGTCAGAACATGGAAAAGGTACTCGACGGTGCCATGCGAGTTGCGCTCGGCGGTATCGCGATGTGCGCGCTGGCTCAAGTCAAGCCGTCGTATTTGCGTGGGATATCGCCGTGGCTGTTCGCCATCGGCTGCATCCTGTTGATCGTGGTCGACGTCGTGGGCTATGTCGGCAAGGGCGCGCAGCGCTGGCTCGACTTGGGCGTTGTGCGGTTTCAGCCCTCCGAAATCATGAAACTGGCGGTACCGATGACCTGCGCTTGGTGGTTGCAGGATCGGCCCGTACCGATCGACACGCGTAGCCTGATCGTGTTGACGCTCGCCATCCTGATTCCCGCGGGCCTCACGGTCGCACAACCAGATCTCGGTACCGGTGGCTTGATCCTGATCGGCGGCCTGATGGTGTTAGTGATGGCGGGACTGTCAGGCCGGATCATGGGCGCTCTTCTCGTGCTCGGCTTGATCGCCGCGTATTTTGGCTGGAGTTTTCTGCATGACTACCAACGACAGCGGGTACTGACGTTGCTCGATCCGGAATCGGATCCGCTCGGCGCCGGCTACCACATCATCCAGTCGCAAATTGCGATCGGCTCCGGCGGCATCTTCGGCAAAGGCTGGCTGAACGGTAGCCAGGGTCAGCTCGAGTTCCTGCCGGAGCGCTCGACCGACTTCATCTATGCAGTGATAGGCGAGGAATTCGGTATGGTCGGGATCGTACTGCTGTTGTTGCTATATCTCTTCGTGATCGCGCGTGCGCTGTATCTCGCGATCGAGATGCAGGACACCTTCGGCCGATTGCTGGGGGGCAGCATCGCGCTGACGTTCTTCGTGTATGTGTTCATCAATGCCGGTATGGTGAGTGGTCTGCTGCCGGTCGTCGGCGTGCCGTTGCCGTTGATCAGCTACGGCGGCACTTCCATGGTGACCCTGCTCGCGGGCTTCGGTATTCTCATGTCGCTCTACTCGCACAGGA
>JAGRJB010000230.1 GCA_020442965.1 Pseudomonadales bacterium | reverse complement strand
GTGGCGAAGCCGACGACAAGATCATCGCAGTGCTGGAGGGTGACTACGTGTGGGACAACGTTACGGAGATCACGGCACTACCACCTGTATTGGTTGAACGACTCGAGCACTATTTCAGCACCTACAAGATGGTACCGGGACAACCCAATAAAATGCAGATCGTGGGCACCTATGGCTATGAACATGCCGCGGCGGTGATCGAAGCATCGCGCGGCGACTATCTCGACAAGTTTGGCCCGCCGGCCGCCGATCGACGTCAGCCGCGCAGCTGAACCAGTCGTGCCAGCAAAGAGAACCGCGTCCCTGAATCGCCTGCTTGGCAAGATTGCCGCTAGAAGCGTAGTTGTTTGAACAGCCGCTCGGGTATCAGCCCGACCACCGTCATGAGCATGCGCCAGCGCCATGGATAAACTACTAACTGCCCGCGATCCACTGCGCGTTTGATGAGGCGTGCGCAATCCGCATCGCTCGACGTGAGCGCGGACGGCAAGTCCATTCCCGCCGTCATGCGAGTGGCGACGAATCCCGGTTTGACCGTGATGACCGTGGTGCGCGAGCGTGCGAGTCGCTGCCGCAGGCCCGAGAGGAACGCCGTAAACCCCGCTTTCGAGGCGCCATAGTAGTAGTTACGCGCCCGCCCGCGGTCGCCCGCGACCGAGCTGACTCCAACAATAGTGGTCGGTGCCTCGACCGCCGCCATCATTTCAGCGACGGCCTCCAGCACGGCGGCTGGGCCGAGGAAATTGCTCTCGATGACGGCGCGTGCCAGTTCCGGGTGCGCTTCCTGGTCGGGTTGCCTCCCTAACAAGCCGACCAGACACACCGCGATATGGGGCGTTGGCCGTAGTTCCCGCACCACGGCGCGCGCCGCGTCGACCTGCAGTACATCCAGGGCGACGATCCGTACGGTCGTGCGATAACGTAGTCGCAGATCGCTCGCAACGGGTTCGAGATCGGCGGGTCGTCGTCCCGTCAGATAGAGTGGATGGCCGCTGCGGGCAAACTCGTGTGCCAATTGCACGCCGACATCCGATGTGGCACCGATCAGCAGAACCGGAACAGCAGTGTTCGTCGGCTTCTTCATAGCGAGAGTCGTTGCGACAGTAACGACTGAAACACGGGCGCGGCGCCTGATGTACCGCGTGTGGCACGAAAGCTGTCGACCCGCGGTTGCATCGCCTCGAAGTCGGTGCGAGTCATGCGCGCGTCCTTGGCAAGATACAGGTGGCCGCCGTGGCGAATGACAATCTCATCGAGTCGCGCCAGCAATCGAGCCACCTTCGCGGACCACGGAAAGTCGAGCGCCAGCGTATAGCCTTCGCTGGCGAACGACAACGCCCCGGAACTCGGACCCAGTCGCTTGAGAACGGACAAAAACGATCCACAACCCGCATTCGAGATAGCACCGATGAGTTCTTCAAGCCCACTTGCAGCGTCGCCGATCGGTAGAACACACTGGTACTGCGTGAATCCGCGTCGGCCGTAGATTCGATTCCAGTC
>JAGRJB010000229.1 GCA_020442965.1 Pseudomonadales bacterium | reverse complement strand
ACTCGATGGACACCTGGTTCAACGGTTTCAACTCGAGCCTGGTTGCGACCGCGTGGGTCGGCTTCGATCAGAGCCGCTCCTTGGGCGAGAGCGAGGAGGGCGCCAAGACCGCGATTCCAATTTGGCTTGATTTCATGCGCGTAGCGCTGCAAGGCGTACCGGAGCGCCGTCGCCCGGTGCCCGCTGGTATCGTGCAAGTCATGATCTCGCCCACCACCGGCGGTCCGGCCACGGACGACGAACCCGGCGTGTTCGAGTACTTCCGCGCCGACCGCTTGCCGACGCTCGGTATCATGGGCGGCGAAGATCAGGGCGGCCCCTTCGGGCCGGCTCTACCGGCGACGCCCAGCGATCCGCGCAGGCCTCCTCCCCCCACTAACGACCAGATATTCTAACGAGCGGCGATGAACCGGAGGGCGCTGCCGCGAACAGACAGCCTGCGACGCACGCTCGCTCAAGAGGCGGCGCGCTTGATGGCCGAGCATGGCATACGCGATTTTCTCACGGCGAAACGCAAGGCCGCCGAGCGTCTCGGCGTGTTCGACGCCGGCAAGTTGCCACGCAATCATGAGATCCAGGACGCTCTCGTGGAATACCAGCGCCTGTTTGGCGGCGAAGAACACGCTCGGGCACTGCTCGCGAAACGATCTGCCGCGATTGCCGCCATGAACCTGCTGGCCGAATTTCGGCCGCGACTAGTCGGCGCGGTGCTGCTTGGCACCGCAAGCTCGCACAACGATATTCAGCTACATCTGTTCGCCGATCGGGCGGAAACAGTGAGCTTTTTCCTGTTTGATCGGGAAATCCCGCACGAATTTTTCGACCGGCGAATGAAGTACAGCGCCGATCGTGTCATCGCGCATCCCGGTTTACGCTTCGAAATCGGCGATCAATTGGTGGAAGCGGTAGTGTTTTCCCACGACGGAATACGGCAAGCACCGATGAGCGTGATCGATGGCAAGCCGATGCGACGGGCCGATGCTGCTGAGGTTCGAGCGCTGGTCGGGCAGGCAGAGCTGACTGACGATCGCGGCTAACTGTGTCGTCGCGCGCGGCCGGATCAACGCCGCTTGGCTACGTCGACGTAATCGCGCTTCACTGGTCCAGTATACAGCTGTCGCGGCCGCCCGATGCGCATCGACGGGTCCGAGATCATCTCCTGCCAGTGCGCTACCCAGCCCACCGTGCGTGCGATCGCGAACATCACCGTGAACATCGAGCGCGGGATACCGAGAGCACTGTAGATAATGCCCGAATAGAAATCCACGTTCGGATACAGCTTACGACTGACGAAATACTCGTCCTTGAGTGCGATCGCTTCGAGCTCGAGCGCCAGCTCGAACAGTGGGTTGTCTGCACTACCGAGTTTTGCTAACAACTTGTGGCACATCTCGCGAATAATCTTGGCACGCGGATCGAAGTTCTTGTAGACGCGATGCCCAAATCCCATCAAACGAAAGTGCGCGGATTTGTCCTTGGCCATGGCGAGATACTTGGGGATCTGGTCGACGCTGCCGATCTGCTCGAGCATGTCGAGCAC
>JAGRJB010000228.1 GCA_020442965.1 Pseudomonadales bacterium | reverse complement strand
GCGCATGCAGATCGCGCTGGGAACTGGCCGCCCCTGAATCGAACCCTGCGCCGTCCAGGGCATACAACGCATTGCTGGCGGTGTTGTCGCGCACGCGGAACGTAAACGCCGGAGTGCCGGTGCGTCGCATTTCGGCTTTCACGCGCAGCTGCATGCTGGTATTGGCCGGAACCGTGAGCGAATAGTTACCGGACCCGTCCGTGACACCGGTCGCGAGCACCGCACCGCCCGACTGCGCGAGCGCTTCGACCGTGACGGCGCGCGCTGCAGCGGCTGTGGCGGCCGCAAAATCAAGCCCTTGGCCCGACCCTGGGCCGATCGGCACGCGATCGAAAGTCACTCGGCCCGAGACCACCACCGTGCTAATGGGCGGGCCGCCTGGATTGCCGCCGCCGCCCGCATTCCCACTGCCCGATCCGCCGCAAGCGGTGAGCAGGGTGAACGTCAGGAAGATAACAACTGCGCGCCGGGCGGCATTTGCAAGAAGTGCGGCGATCATAGTCGCTAGCCTAGCAAAGTCGCGCACGCCCGAGTGACCGTCGCCGATTCGCGTCGCGCGCTCCTGTTGCAATTTAACTCAAGCTTGCGAGCCCCTAGCCAATAGTCAGCGCGCGAGCAACGGCGGCTCGTCGATGTTAGCGAGCTGTTCCATCAAGTCCTGCAGATGTCGCTCCCAGTACCGCGGCTCGACGAACCAGGGGAAAGCGCGCGGGAACGCCGGGTCATCCCAGCGCACCGCAAGCCAGGCTGCGTAATGCAACATTCTCAAGCTGCGCAGCGGCTCGATGAGCCGCAATTCGATCGCATCGACGCTACCGAACGACTCATAGCCCGTCATCAAATGAGCCCAGCCACTTTGTTGTTCGGCCGCCCCACCCGCCAGAAACATCCAGAGGTCCTGGACGCGCGGCCCGCTGACGCAATCGTCGAAATCGACGAACAGTGGGCCGGTCGCGCGCCACAGAATATTGCCCGGGTGGCAATCGCCATGGATGCGCAAGTCTGACACCGGACCGACAGCGTCGAATTCCTGCTGCACGCGATCCAGCAGTTGCGCGCTGATATCGGCGTAACGGTCCGCGAGCGCTCGCGGCACGAAACCGCTCGCCAGTACTGACTGACGCGCATCGAAACCCAGACGCTGCAGGCTGAGCGGTGGCCGCTGCCGAAAGCGCGCGATCGCGCCGATCGCATGCACGCGCGCCAGCGTCCGCCCTAACAACTCGAGCGCATCGGGTCGGTCGAGCTCCGGCGCCCGCCCAGCGAGATACTCGAACGCGGCGAACCGCTGGCCATCGAGATGAAAGAGCGTTTCACCATCGCGTTGCAGCGGCGCTGCAACTGGCAATTCGGCTTGCGCAAGTTCCAGCGCAAAATCGTGCTCCTCGCGAATCTCGGCGTCGCGCCAGCGCGCCGGCCGATAGAACTTGAAGACCCACAGCGCACCGGACTCATCGGCCACTTGATAGACGCGATTCTCGTAGCTATTGAGTGCGAGCAGGCGGCCCGACGTCGCGATGCCGATCGATTCCGCAGCGGCCAACACGGCCGGTGGATCGAGCGCAGCAAACGGACGATTTGCGCGTTCTGTCACAATTAATCGCCGTACACCAGCGCGTACGTGTCAACAGCGAAATTTGTGTCACAACGCCAGCGGGTCGATAAAGTAAAATCCGCGCTCGCCGGACGGACCCGGCTGCAGAACGTTTCGGAACGAATGAACAACAGTAAAATCCTCGTAACGGGCGGCGCTGGCTACATCGGCAGCCACACGGTCGCCCAATTGGTCGCGCGCGGCGAACGCGTCATCGTACTCGATGATCTGTCCACCGGCTTTCGTCAAGCGGTCGTCAATGTACCGCTGATCGTCGGCAACGTCGGCGACAAAGCACTGGTCGCGGGTTTGCTGCGCGAACATCAGGTTGAAACAGTCGTGCATTTTGCGGCACACACGATCGTGCCGGAGTCCGTGGCACTACCTCTGAAATACTACGGCAACAACACCTGCGCGACGCGTAACCTGTTAGAGGTTTGTGCCGCACAGGAGGTCAAGCATTTCGTGTTCTCCTCCACTGCCGCAGTCTATGGCATGCCTGCGAGCGGCCTCGCCACAGAGAGCACGCCGACCGCGCCGATCAATCCCTACGGCACGTCGAAACTCATGTCCGAGTGGATGCTGCGCGATCTGTCGCTCGCTACCCCCCTGCGCTACGTCGCCCTGCGCTATTTCAATGTGGCGGGCAGCGATCCAGAGGGTCGCATCGGTCAATCCACGCGCGCCGCGACCCTGCTCGTCAAGGTCGCGTGTCAGGCCGTGATCGGCAAGCGATCGCACGTATCAGTCTACGGGACTGACTATCCGACCCCGGACGGAACCGGTGTGCGGGACTACATACACGTGTCTGATCTGGCGGATGCGCATCTGCGTGCGATCGACTTTCTGCGCGCTGGCGGCACATCGAGCACGATCAACTGCGGCTACGGCCATGGTTACAGCGTGCGCGAGGTGCTGGCGATGGTCGAGAAGGTCGCGGCCAAGAAGCTCGATATTCGCGAAGAAGCCCGCCGGGAAGGTGATCCCGCGAGCCTCGTGGCAGAGGCCAAGAAGGTACGGTCGGTACTCGGCTGGCAGCCCAAACTGGACGATCTGGAGGTCATTGTCCGCACCACACTCGCCTGGGAGCGCCGCCTGCAACACGAACCGTGGTGAGCGGCACAGGTCATATACCCTCTCAATCCCCCCCAGGGCGGTCCCTTCCCGCGTTGGTCGTCTCGGTCGCGTAGGTCGTCTAGAATGATGCGATGCGTTGGCCCCGTCCACAATCCCTGAGCAGCCTGATGCTCCTTGGGCTCGCGCTCATCGCGATCCCGCTGCTCGTGGCCATCGTCAATGCATCGATTCAGATCCGGCGTCTTGCGGCCTCGAGCCAGGAGATCGTGCTGGAGGGCGTGCAGGGCGCGCGCCTGACGCAGAGCATGTTTTCCGACGTCGCCGTGCTCGAACGCACAATGCGCCTCTATCAGGTCCTGGGCGATGAGAAGCTGCTCGACACGTACGCGCAGGCGGACCTTCGCCTCGAGGCAAGTCGCGAGCAACTGGCGCGCGTCCTCGATCGCGAGCCCGCCTTGAGCGCGCTGCGCGAGTTCCAGACCGCGCACGAGGCGCTCGCGGCCCAGGTCGCCAATGCCAAACCCAATAGCGCCGAATTGGCAGCTGCACTCGCGAAGGTCGGCCAACTGGACGAGCTGACCAATCAGATCGCGACCAGCGGCAATCAGCTGGTCGACGCACGCCTCGCCGAACTCAGGCTCGAAACGGATCGCGCACAGCAACGCATGCTCTGGCAATCGGCGCTGCTCGCTCCGCTCACGTTGGTAGCGATACTCGCGCTCACCTTGTCGATCGGTCGGCCGCTGCGGACGATCGACCGAGCCATCAGCGAGCTCGGCGGTGGCACGTTCAACAACCCGATCGAAGTATCGGGTCCGCGCGATCTCAAGCGCCTGGGTGTTCAGCTGGAATGGCTCAGGCAACGACTGGTCGATCTGGCCGAAGAACGTAACAAGTTCCTGCGGCACATGTCGCACGAGCTGAAGACGCCGCTCGCCAACATCCGCGAAGGAACGGAACTTCTGATGGACGGCGCGGTCGGAGCGCTCGATAACAATCAACGCGAGGTCGTCGCTATCCTGCGCGACAACGGCATCAAGCTGCAACGACTGATCGAAAACCTCTTGTCGTTCAGCGCCTGGCAAAAAGAGAGCATCGGTCTCGAACTTTCAGAGTTCCGCTTGCGACCGCTGGTGAAACAGGTACTCGAGAGTCAGCAGCTCGCGGTGATCTCGCAACGTGTGCGGCTCGACGTAAAGATCGAGGATGCGCGATTGCGGGCCGATCG
This sequence comes from Pseudomonadales bacterium, assembly GCA_020442965.1. Taxonomy (GTDB): domain Bacteria; phylum Pseudomonadota; class Gammaproteobacteria; order Steroidobacterales; family Steroidobacteraceae; genus CADEED01. Next base: position 4,499 of record JAGRJB010000228.1, on the reverse strand, counting down.
CGGCAAGGTGCGACTGATCTTCGAGAATCTGCTATCGAACGCCATAAAGTATTCGCCCAAAGGCGGCACGATTTATCTGCATGCGGTCTCGACCATGAACCAACTGCGGATCGACGTGGCTGACTCGGGACCAGGGATTCCACGCGCCGAGCGGGCGCGCATTTTCGAGGCGTTCTACACTGGCAAGGCACCGTCCGGGGGCTTTGTGAAAGGCACAGGCATCGGCTTGTCAGTGGTCCTAGAGTTCGCACACGCGCATGGCGGCACCATCGAGATCCTCGACGGGGTCTACCCAGGTGCTCATTTCTGTATCCAAATGCCGATTGTTGCGAGCAATACGGCGGCTCAGGAGCGTGCGCATGCGGCGTAACAACAGCCCGCACATTGTTTGTCGATTGCAATTCGTATTCACCCTGGTTGCATTCGGCGTGCTCTGCGGGTGTGCCAATTTCGCGGGCAAGTCGCGTGTGCCGGCACCAGCGCCACCGGTCGATCAGGCCGCGATCGAAGGCTCGATCATCAGCTCGTACCTCGATACGCTCCTGAAGCTCGCGAGCGGCAGTGCTGCCGAGCAGGCCGAAATCCTGGCGAAACTCCAGTCCGAGCAGGCCGCTGCTCCCACACCGAGCCGCCTTTTGCGCTACGGACTCGCATTGTCGACACCGGGCCACAATCAATTCGACCCTGTCGGCGCACAGCGACTGTTGCGTGAAGTACTCGCTAGCCCTGAAACTTTGCTGCCCGCCGAGCGAGCGCTCGCCTATCTGCAGTTGTCGTTGATCGATCGATACCAGGCACTGCAGTCTGAAGTGAAGCGTACGCAAGCGGAAACAGATCGCAGTGAGCGTGATCGTGTTGCGCAACTGAATCGTCGACTGACGGCCGAAAGTGAAGAAAACGCTCGGCTCAAGCGGCAGCTGGAAGATGCGCAAGCGAAGCTCGATGCGATTTCGCGCATCGAACAGACGATGAAGAACCGCACCTCGCAACCGGAAGGACGTACCCCCTGATGCAAGTCGCCATGCCGCTCGCCAGCCCGCCCAACAGCCACCTTGGCAGCAACAAGCGCAAGGCGCGCATATTGGTCGTCGACGACGATCCAGGCCTATTGCGGCTGCTGACGATCCGTTTGCGCGCCGAAAACTACGAGGTCGAGGCGGTCGAAAGCGGCGCCCTCGCCCTCGCTGCCACCGCGCGTTTCCGACCGGAGCTCGTCATTACCGATCTGCGTATGGACCAGATGGACGGTATCGGCTTGCTCAAGGAGCTGCAGGTGCGCTACCCGGGGTTGAAGGTGATTATTCTGACTGCGCACGGCACGATTCCCGACGCCGTACAGGCGACGCAAATGGGAGCTTTCGGGTTTCTGACCAAACCGGTCGACAAGCAGGAACTGCTCGACCAGGTGCAAAAAGCGCTGCGCATATCCGGTTTCAGCGAGAATGACGAAGACTGGCGTGCGGAAATCATCACGCGCAGTTCCGTCGTCGAAGAAAAACTCTCCCAAGCGCACATGGTTGCGGGCACCGACGCTCGGGTGCTGATTACCGGCGAGAGCGGCACCGGCAAGGAACTCCTGGCACGCGCCATACATCGGGCGAGTCCGCGCCGCAGCAAGCCGTTCGTCGCCATCAATTGCAGCGCGATGGCCGAGAATCTGCTCGAGTCCGAGTTGTTTGGCCACGCCAAAGGGTCGTTCACCGGGGCTATCCGCGATCACAAGGGCCTGTTTCAGGCCGCCGATGGCGGCACACTGTTGTTAGACGAAATCGGCGATATGCCGATGCGCCTGCAAGTCAAGCTGTTACGCGTCCTGCAGGAAAACGTCATTCGGCCAATCGGCATCACCGATGCTATTGCCGTCAACGTGCGCGTCATCTCCTCGACACACCGCGACTTGCAGCAATTGATGATGGCGGGTCAATTCCGTGAGGATCTGTACTATCGACTCAATGTCGTGCATATCGAAATGCCCCCGCTCAATCGACGACGCGAGGACATTCCGCTGCTGGTGTCGCACTTTCTCGCCGCGATCACCAAGGAGAGCGGTGTGCGCAAGATCTACGCGCCCGAAGCCGTCGAGCTCCTGGCCACAGCCGACTGGCCCGGCAACATCCGCCAGCTGGCAAACGTCGTGCGCCAGAACGTCGCGCTGTCGCAAACGCCGATCATTCCGGTGGAACTGGTGCAGCAATCGCTAGGCGGCACGCAGGGCCGGCTACCCTCCTTCGATGAGGCACGCGATGAATTCACGCGCAGCTATCTCTCGCAGATCCTGCAGATCACGGGTGGCAATGTGAGTCAGGCGGCGCGGCTTGCCAAGCGCAATCGCACCGATTTCTACAAGCTGTTGGGCCGGCATCAACTGACCCCGGAAGACTTCAAGTCGCGCTAGCCGGTCTTCTTGTACACGCCGAGAACGTAGGGCGAAAATCGCTTCGACGGCGACAGCGGCAATTTACTCAGCGGCACGCCAATGCCAAAGTAGGTAGCCAGCTTGAAGAAGCGGTAGAGCTGCGGATGTGGGAATCTGCGTGCGATGTTCTTCCACGGCACGAGCATGTGAATATCGTAGCGGCCAACGTAGGCAGCCTGCCGCGCGATCTGTAAACCGGCGTCGACGTGCATCCGATCGAGCGCCGCCGGATCGAAAGCCACGTGCTGCCGCCAGAAGGGCACGTCGTACTTGGCGAATACCTTGGCATTTATCCCTAACAGATTCGGGATGGCACTAACGACCAAACCGCCTGGCCGCAATACGGCGGACCACTTCTTGAGGATTGGCGTCGGATTCTCGAAGTGCTCGAGAAAGCCAGCCGAAACGATCATGTCAGCCGATTCGGCGAACGACGCTACGTCCGCCGTGAAAATATCACCGAGAATGAAGCGTCCGGCAGGCAGCTGCTGCTGCGCCAGATACCGCTGCAGACAGGCCAGACTTGGCGCAGAGAAATCAACGCCCGCGACCTGCCAACCAAAGCGCGCGCCGCGCGCGAGCAGCGGGCTGCCGCCACAACCGAGTTCGAACACGCAGCCGGTGCGACCGCTGAGATACTCATCGAAAACCGAGGGCCCACGTGAGAGGGAGTCGATACGGTCGAGATCCAGGCCTTCGTAGTAGGGGTCCCAGTCGGCGACGCTGGTCAGCGCCCCCGCCTGGACGTCGCGAGATCGATCGGGTCCATGCTCGGTCGTAGCCACGGATGGGGTCAGCTCCACAAAGCGCAGACGATTGGCCGCACGTGCCAGCCTAGCAACTTATGGGCATCCAAAAAACAGAACGGCGCCCGAAGGCGCCGTTCCGATCAGCAATCCCAAGGTTCTTTACGCGGTACGCTTGCGGCGCATTGCGCCGACGCCCAGGAGACCCAAGCCGAGCAGGCCCAGCGTCGCCGGTTCCGGCACACGATAGGTCAGGCGGATGATCAGGTCATCGTGGTTGTCGTCGACATCTGAACCCGAGTCGTCCCAGAGCAACCAGGCCGTGTTGCCATCAGCCGACACCCACATGCCAACGGACTGGAAACTACCATTGACCGTATCGGTATTCTGAGCGTTGTTGAGGCAGGAGCTGATCGTCAGAGCGCAAAACTCAAAGTCGACCATACCAGCACTGGCGGCAGTACTGCCGGCGGCACGTGGCAACCAGGACAGGTTGCCCGGCGTGGTGAACGATGTGGCACCCAGCGTGAAACGATTGACGAACCCAGCCTCCGAGCCAAAGGCGGTGACATCAAATACGCCCGGCAGAGAGTCGGCAGAGAGCGCCAGACTGCCACCCAGATTGAACTGGTCGACACCGGCTGCCGCCAATTCCGCACGGAAGTCATTGTTATTGGGGATGGGGCTGATCACAGACAGCGGCGCGCCGCCATTGTCCATAATGACGAAGCCGGCATTGGCCGCACCTGCGATCAGCAGGGCACCAACGGCAGCCAACGGAGCAAAATACTTGCGATTCATTCGTTTTCCTTAGAACCAACAGCGGGATCGCTGACAGCTATATTTGTGCAACGACCGTGCCAATCAAAGTTTTCCGTTGTAAATCAGTGATTTAAGAACAACGACGGCCCTGAAACCAAACTCGACTGGAGGCTCCTGTAAAGAACTCCGACAGAGCCCGCTTTACTCGATTTGCGAGCGTTGCAACGCATCATCATAGAGACGCAGATAAGCGCCGCCCATTGCACCGCGGGAGAAGCGCGCCGCGTACGTCCGACGCGCCTGCGCCGACCAGCGCTCACGATCCCAGGGACTTGCCATGAGTCGTGCCAACGCGGCGTGCAATGCATCGACCTCGCCTGGTGCAATGAGCAAGCCGTCGTGGTCGTCCTGCATGACTTTCGGAATCTGGCCCACGCTGGTCGACAGAATCGGCAGGCCAGCGGCCATCGCTTCCAGCAGGACCATCGGCAACCCCTCTTGCAGCGAAGGACTCACGAACAGGTCGGCCGCAGCGAGATAGTCCGCCACGTTGTCCTGAAAGCCGCAGAACCGCA
>JAGRJB010000227.1 GCA_020442965.1 Pseudomonadales bacterium | reverse complement strand
CGTGGACACGCTCTATGCCAACACCCGCAACAACCCGATCGAGGATATCGAATCCCACCTGCCGCTGCGGGTCGACCGCTACGAGCTGCGCGAGGATGTCTGCGGCGCCGGCCAGTGGCGCGGCGGCCTCGGCTCCGTGCGGGAGTTCGTCTACCTCGACGACGGCGCGGCCTCGGTGGAGGGCGACGGCGCGTTCGAGGGCGACGGTGCACTCGAGGACGATGGCGCGCCGGAGACCGACGAGGGCGCCTGAACCGTCGTTGCCGGTGCAGACAATGCCGGCGTCTGCGCGGATGGTGCCGTCGGATGCGGCGCGCTGGTCTGCTGCGCAATCGCAACCGACGCTAGAGACGTTAACGCCAGCGCGGCTGCCATCGGCAGCACCAATAGGACAACTCTAAACATTGCTGCTATAGTCCCCGCCCGATATCGGATGCGATTTTTGATAGATGCCGTCATCTTGTCCGCTCAGTATTTTCGCTGAAGCCTTCAACACGATTTAGAACCGCTGTTCGCAAATCGAAGGTCATTCCAGATACGGAGTCGTCCCTACCATGCACTGGACCCAGAAATAAAGATGCGAAGCGAATTCCGCTTGTCTCCGTCAGGATAGATGCTTGCTGGAGGCAAAGATTAGGTCATAAATCCGACGAAAGGATTTAGCGATTGCACACCACCTTGCTGTTCGGTTCCGAAAGAGCTACCCCCGTCACTGATGGTTAGACCGGAAAGCTCTAAGTGCCGAGCCTCCGCAGAACACTGGTTGAAAATCATTGTGGCGACTGTGCCTTGAACGTCTGCTCGTCTCTGATGGAACAGCCGGATGTTGTTGCGATCCGCAGCCGCTTTGGCGATCGCCAAACCAAGACCGCTTCCTTCAATCGTCTGCGGCGCGCCTCGATAAAAACGATCGTAGATGAAAGGCATGATATCATTAGGGATGCCGGGTCCGCTGTCCGTTACGTCTATTCGTGGCTGGTTCTCAGTGAGAGAGAGTTTCACCGTGACCACGCTGTCCCGCGATGAATAGCAAATCGCATTGTCGATAAGAATCGACAGAATTTTTCGAACCGCGGTATCGTCTGCATCAACTGATGCAGGGCTTACGATGTCTCTCTCGAGATGGATTCCGCTTGCGCTTGCCGAGGTGACAAACTCTGTCAAGATTGAGGTGATAAGAGCGGCAAGGTCGATTGTTCGATTGCGGACCGCGGGACTGCCTTCAGATCTGGCCATTTCCAGCAACTGATGTGCCATATGAGACGATCGTCGTACCCCATCACCGAGTTCGTTTGCCAATTCTCTGGATTGTTCACTGAGATCAGATGCTAGCAAATTGTCGGTCTGTATTTGCAACGCTGCAAGGGGTGTCCGGAGTTCGTGAGCGGCGTCGGCAACAAAACGTCGCTGGATTTCCAATGCCTGACGATAGCGCTCCACAAGTTGATCGATTGCTGCAATGAGCGGAACGATCTCGGTCGGTATGTCCTTGGACTGAAGGGATTCGCGCACCTCGAGGCTTCGGTTGCCGATTGCGGATGATAGGCGGTGAAATTCGCGCAGGGTTCGTCCGATGGACCAACGTATCAGAAGCCATGCGAGCGGCACGGCCAGTAGTAAAGGAAGTGCGGCGCCCGTGGCAGCAAACGCCGCAATCTCGCGGCGGGCACTCCAGGCTTGAGCAATCAGAGCGTTGTGGTGGGCAGTGCTCCATCGATAGACTCGCCACAGTTGACCATCTACGACAGCATCGGCCAAGCCGGGTTGGTGCGTCCAAGGTATGTCGACTGAAGGTCCGCCGTGGTAAACAATGGCCCCAGAGAGATCCCAGACGCGGACCACGAGCCGGTCTTCAACCTCCGTTTCAAAGTCCATTGGCGTTTTTTTACTGGTATTGATCGCAATTTCCTGCAACTGAGCATCGAGGAACTTGTTAGCTTCGTAGGTTACTAAGACGAAAGATGCGGCTGCGGCAGCCAAGCAGAAAGCTGCCAGCAAGGCCGTGATCGGAGCGAGTATTGTCCTCAGCAGCGAATTCATGACTCGCCTTTGATAACCACCCAGCCCGCTCCACGGATGTTGTGGATCATGTCCTTGCCGAACTTCTTTCGTAGGCCGTGTATGACGACATCGACGGCGTTGCTCTGGATTTCCTCGCCCCAGCCGTAAATTCGCATTTCAATTTGCGAGCGGGACAGAATGGTTCCGGGATGTTCCATTAGAGCATACAACACCGAGAACTCACGGGCGGACAGCGTTGCTTCGACGTCTCGGAAGGTCGCGACGTAAGTGGATGGATTCAGGGCAATGTCCTTGCTGGTCATCAATGCGCTTGTTCGAGCATTTGTTCGTCGGACCACGGCTCGAATCCGGGCCAGCAGGGTACGAAGGTCGAACGGCTTTATGAGGTAATCGTCGGCGCCGAGATCGAGGCCTGCCACAATATCCTCTACGTGATCTCGCGCCGTTATGATGAGGATGGGCGGCATTCTCCTGCTGCTTCGCATTGCCTTTAGGATTTCGAATCCCGACATCTCCGGAAGCCCGATATCGAGTAGCGCCGCGGCGTGCTCCGCGCGCGTGAGCGCAGCTAACCCGTCGGACCCATCGCGGATCCAATCCACAGTCATGCCGTTTTGCCCAAGGCCTCGGACCAGCGCTTTGCCAAACATCGCATCGTCTTCGATCAATAGCAGGCGCATTGTAACCGTTGGCTTGTGGGTTGGGTTCGAAAGTCAATCGCTATTTGCGAACTCCCACTCGCTTAGAGCTGGCTGTCGGCCTTTATCAACCGTTCTGGTTTCAATCTCGATGTATTCTAAATACAATCTAATTCTCACCTAATTCTACTCTTGCAGAAGCACGCGGGGAATTATCGGGATTCGGGGGAATACATCTTATGACTAACGTGGGTTGCTGGGTCGCGCGCTTTGGTTGGCGCTCATTTCTTCTGTCAACGAGCGCCGCGGTCGCGTTTGGCGCCGGAATGTTGGCGGACAGCGGCTCCACGTTTGCACAAGAATCGCGATCGTCCGACACGATATTGCCGAAGGTGACGATTGATGCGCCAACGCAGACACAGCCCCGGCGTCGTCGCGCGTCAACTGCTGCACCGAGAACTGTAAGGTCGAGCCGCCAGGTCGCTGCTTCCGCGCCCACGCCTAAACATATGCCGAGCGTGAACAGCCAAGACGCTAAGACAGGGCAATCTGGTTACATCACCCAGAGCATGACCACTGCAACACGGACGAACACACCTCTCATCAACATCCCCCAGTCGGTCACCGTGCTGACGAAGGAATTCATCAAGGACACAGCCATCCTGTCGATCGGCGAGGCCACGCGGTACGTGCCGGGCGTGATCTACCATCAAGGTGAAGGCCATCGAGACGATCTCGTAATCCGTGGACAGCGGACCAATGCGGATTTCTTCACAAATGGAATTCGGGACGACGTGCAGTATTTCCGCGATGTCTACAATCTCCAGCGGCTTGAGGTTCTGAAGGGCCCCAATGCTATGATCTTCGGACGTGGCGGCGGTGGCGGCGTGGTCAACAGAGTGTTGAAGGAGGCCGATGGCACGTCGGTTCGGGAGTTCACGGTCTGGGGAAATTCCTATCCGGGCGCGCGCATGACGGCCGACATCGGGCAGGCCATCAATGAGAATTGGGCGGCCCGTTTCAATGCAATGTATGAAAACACCAGCAGCTACCGAGATTTTGTCCATCTCGATCGCTGGGCAGTCAATCCGACCGTCACTTTTGCACCAAACGATACCACGACGGTCAAGCTGAGCTATGAGCATCTGCACGATAATCGGACCGTTGATCGTGGCGTCCCTTCGCAGATCCGCCCAGGCAACGCATTTCCGCGATTTCCATACGACACGTCGTCATCGACCTTCTTCGGCAATCCTCTTCTGAGCTATGCAATCGCTGACGTCGATATTGGTATGGCGATTATCGAGCACGATTTCGAAAACGGATTCGCAGTCCGTAACGCTACCCAAGCGGCGAATTACAACAAGTTCTATCAGAACGTTTTTCCGGGTGGCGGCGCCAATGCGGGCGCGGTTAACCTTGCTGGTACATCCAGCAATCTTTCATCTTACAATAACGAAACGGACCGATCCAACCTCTTCAATCGAACAGACGTAACCTATAAGTTCGATGCCGGTTGGACGCGCCACACGGTCCTATTCGGAGGGGAGCTCGGTCGTCAGAGCGGTCTGAACTTTCGTCAAAGCGGCTTCTTCAACGGCGTGGCTTCGACGATCACGGTCGATCCAAGAAATCCTGTTTCCTATGTGCCCGTGACGTTCAGAAACAACGGCACTACGGATGCAAACAATACCTACAACCTCAATCTTGGTGCGGCCTTCCTTCAGGATCAGATTGAAATCACCCGCTATTTGCAATTGATCGCTGGCGTGCGGTTCGATCATTTCGACCTCTCGTCACGAGATCGGCGGACCAACGTGGTGCTGGGC
>JAGRJB010000226.1 GCA_020442965.1 Pseudomonadales bacterium | reverse complement strand
ACGGCACGATCGACGATGCCGCGACACAGCGCATCTATCGGTTCGATCTCGGCGGCAAGCGGCCGATTGCGTTGACGGGTGCATCCAGTTTCTCCGGCCTCGCCATATCTGACAAGAACATGATCGCGCTGCGGCAGAGCTTCACAGAGTCCGCGACATTGGTCAGCGTTGCGCCGGGTACCGCGCCAGGTTCCGCCACAATCATGAAGCTCTCCAAGTTCAACGATGCCGCGGTCGCAAGCACCGATTGGGGTCGTGTAGAAAGCATCACCTACCAGGGTGCTCGCGATGACGGCATTCAGATGTGGGTTGTCTATCCACCCGGATTCGATGCGCTCAAGAAGTATCCGGTCTACATGCTTCTGCATGGCGGGCCACACAACGGGATCACCGATGCCACACAGTGGCGCTGGAACGCGCAGGTGTTCGCAGCCTGGGGATACATCGTCACCTGGCACAACTTCCATGGCTCAAGTGGCTTTGGTCAGGCGTTTACGGATTCGATCAACCCCGATCGGATTTCGCTGCCCTACGAGGATACGATCAAGGCGGCTGAGTGGCTCAAGTCGAAACCATTCGTCGATAGCGAGCGCATGGTCGCGGGAGGCGGCAGCTACGGCGGATTTCTGGCCGCCACCTTGTTAGGCCGGCCGCACCCATTCAAGGCGCTAGTTGCGCACGCGGCTGTTTACAATGCCTTTACGCAGATTGGCGCCGACTACGGCGCGGAGCCCGACCGATTCTTCGAATTCTGGGACAAGCCCGAGGAGTTTGCACGCTACTCGCCGCACACGTCAGCCGGCCACTTCGACACACCCACTCTCGTGATTCATGGACAACTCGATCAAAGGGTACCGCTCAATCACGGTATTGAACTCTTCAACACGCTGCAAAAGCGCGGCGTGCCGTCTAAACTCGTATATTTCCCCGACGAAAATCACTGGGTCCTGAAGCCACAGAATTCCGTGTTCTGGTATCAAACCACGCGAGCCTGGCTGGCCCAATACGCGCCGCCCGGGCCACGCTGAGTAGCTCTCATGGATCGTCGAGAATTGTTGCAAGTATCAGCTGCCGGTCTACTGACCGCCGCCGCGGGCGATTGGGTCAAGGCGCAGGACGCGGGGCCCAAACCACTCAAGATCCTGATTCTCGGTGGCACGCGCTTCATCGGCATACACATGGCGGAACTCGCCATCGCACGCGGCCACCGGCTCACGTTCTTCAATCGTGGCCGAACGAAATCAGATTTGTTCCCCGAGGTAGAGCGGATTCTTGGCGATCGGAACGGCAAACTTGATGGGTTGCGCGATCGACAATGGGATGCGGTGATCGACAACTCGGGCTATGTGCCGCGGCATGTGCGGCTATCGGCCGAATTGTTAGCGCCGAATGTGGGTCAGTACGTATTCATTTCTTCAATCTCAGTCTACCCGGATTTCTCGAAACCCCGGGACGAACAGTCGCCGGTCGGCAAAATTCTCAACGAGGCCGTGGAAGAAGTAGACGCGGAAACCTACGGCCCACTCAAGGCACTCTGCGAGGTCGCTGCGGAATCGGCTATGCCAGGGCGAACGACTGTGCTTCGACCCGGGCTCATCGTCGGACCGCACGACAATACCGATCGCTTCACGTACTGGCCAGCGCGCGCCGCCATGGGCGGGGAGTTCATCGCGCCCGGCTCACCCCGCGATTCCATACAGTTTATCGATGCGCGTGATCTCGCGCAGTTTGCACTCGAGGCGATCGAACGGCGGATCGTCGGCACGTTCAACGTAACGTCCCCACCCGGTCGGTTCACGATGGGTGGGTTGATAGACGCCGCTGTGTCGAGCGCGGGCCGGTTCGCGAAACCAGTGCTTGCACCCTTGCCGATGTGGATGCCACCGGACTTCCTGGCGGCTCACAATGTCGAACCCTGGAGCGACATGCCGGTTTGGTTGCCCGCCGAGGGCCAGCAGCTTGCGTTCGCGGAGACGCGGGTGGACAAAGCACTTGACGCCGGTCTGCAAATACGTGCACTGCAAAGCACCATGGACGACACGTTGAACTGGTACCTGTCACGACCAGAAGCGGAACGTACCAAGCTCAAGGCGGGCATTGATCGCACTAGAGAAGATGCCGTGTTAGCAGCGTGGCACGCTCGCACTGACGATCCGCCGGAACTGGCGCCGTCGCCGTGATTGATCCTGTCGTGCCGCATCTGCTACCTAACGGTCAGTTGCTGTCGCGCGGGTTTGCCTGTCTGTCATGCGGCTTGGGCGGCGACCGCGGGGCGCTTGCAGAATTCGCATCGTTGCTCGCGACGGACGCGCGGCTCTGGCTGCCGCCTACACCAAACACCAAGAGCCCGTATGAGGGCCGAACCGTCATTCACGCGTTACTCAGCGACTTCATCGTGCCACTGTATCGCGATGGCTTGCGCCTCGACCTCTACCGAACCCTTGGCGGCCCATCCCGTTGCGCGTTTCTATTCGAGGATCAGGCGATCAAACGCGACGGCAGCGTGTACCAGAATAGTCCCTGCATCGTTCTGGAAGCACGGGGCGATCAGATAGCGAGCATCTGCGAGTACTGGGGTGGGCCGCATTTCTTTGCCGACTCGCTGCAGCGCGCTACTCTGCAATCGCCGAACCCCGAGTCCAGCCGGATCGCACAAGCCGCGTTCAATGATCTGCGCCATGGGCTGGCCGGCGATACGGACAGCCTGGAGCGATTCCTCGGACGGCTGGCACCGGACGTTTCGCTCTGGTTTCCGCCAACGCCCAATACGCGGAGCCCTTATCGAGGTGCCGCCGCCGCCCGCGCCCTGTTCGTCGAATTGTTAGTTCCTATGTACCCACAGGGATTGTATGTCCAACTATTCCACACCTTGTCCAGTGGTTCACTAACTACCTTCGAGACACAGAGCTTTGGGGTGCGTAGAGACGGCAGCGAGTACATCAACACGCCGGCCCTGACGTTGAACATTCGCGATGGCAAGATTGGCGAGCTTTGGGAGCACTGGGGACCACCAGGCGCATTCGACCCGGAGTTGCGTCGCATCTCGATCTAGTGCAGCTCGATCGGTCTACTTTGCTCGCGCAATATGGCGGCGCCGTGGCGTGCGTGCGCGCTGCACCCGCGGCGTCTCATCCGGCGATTCGGACTGCGCCAGCGCCACTTGATTGCGCCCACTGTTCTTGGCCGTGTAGAGAGCGTCGTCCGCCTGGATGAGGAGTGACTTGGCATCGACGTGTGTCTGCACGACCGCCACGCCAATACTCACTGTCACTTGCCGCAACGGCCACGGCGCGCTTTCCATCGCCGTACGGCAGCGTTCCGCGATAACGAGTGCCTCGCTACGTCCGGAACGACCGAGAATCACGCCGAATTCCTCGCCACCCAACCGCGCCAGCAGATCGCCGTCGCGGACCTGCTTCTCGAGCACACGCGCAGTGATCCGCAGCGCGTCGTCGCCCGCGGCATGGCCAAATCGGTCGTTGTACGGCTTGAATGCATCCAGATCGAGCAGCAACACGGCGACGCCGGCGTTGCCACGCGGCCGCTCGAGCTGCTCGGCAAGCCGCCGATCGAACGCCCGACGGTTAGGCAGGCCAGTGAGCACATCGGTCAACGACTCGACCTTGAGCTGTGAGTTATGCGTCTCTAACTGATGTTGGTAGCGGCGCATATCGGATATGTCATGCGCCACGACGAAACCGCCTTCGATGCGACCGTCATCTCCCAACAGGGGTCGACCCGTCAGGCTGAGCCAGCATTCATCGCGCCGCGCACGCCGCAACATGACCTCGACGTCATTGCAGGCTTCGCCGCGCGTCGCCCGCAACAGCGGCCAGTCACTCAATAGAAACGGCGTCTTGCCATCGGCTGCATACGCATCCATTTCATGCAGCCAGACACGCAGATCCTGACCGACCAGTTCACGATCAAACAAATTGGCGGCGGCTGGGTTGGCAAGTATGATCTTGCCGCTCGCGTCCGCGACCACCACAGCTTCGGCCATGCTGACCATGATCGACTGCATGAGCCGCCGCTCGCGCAACATCTCTTGCTCGGCGAGCCGCCGGCGTGTGATATCACGGATGATCACTAACACTTCGGATTGCGGCAGTGACCGCAGCCGCGCTTCATACCAACGCGGCTGTTGACCGAGCGGCAGTGAATACTCGATTGCCACCGTCTCGCGTGTGCGGCGCACTTGGGAGATGGCCGCGTTCAGATGCTCCCGCGCCGCTGGCTCCAGAATATCCGTGAGGCGCTTACCGATCACCAACTCGGGCGGGAATGGTGTCTGCGCGCCTACGTGGTAGCGCTGCGCGATGTTGTCGGCGTCGAGCCATAGATAGAGCTCGGCGTGCGTCTCGAGAACCGCCGCCATATCGAGAGAACTGGCCGCGGTGGGTGCGAGTGATCTGATCGCCTCCAGCACTGCGTCGAGTCGTGCATCATCCATTGCACTACTACTCACTATTAGAATGTCTGTATGGAGAGTGCGCACCTGACCAAGACGGCCCCAGGTGCTGCGCGCACGATACGACATCCGTGCCCGAAAATCGACCTGCAGCGGGAATATCCAGAATATGACGGAAGCGCGGGCCTTATGACACCCTTGTCAACACCGCGCACGGCCGTGCGCTGCCGGATTTACCGCAACTCCCGCGAGCAGCCTACCAAGGCAACTCGCTGCCGTCGTACATGAGGAAACGGCCGGTATCTTCGAGCGTCAGCGCCGCAATGACTTTGCGCATCCCGGTCACGCTCGTGACCGGGTCGATGTCCGCGCGCTCGCCGCCCATTGCGGTGCGCGCCCAACCGGGATGCAGCGGCACCGCACATATGCCGTGCTTGCGTGCCAGATCGATCCCCATCGAATGCATGATCGCGTTGAGGGCCGCCTTGCTGCCGCGATAGCCGTACAGACCACCGACACTGTTCTTTCCCATCGATCCGACGATACTCGAGAGTGATACGATCTTTTTCTGCTCACTGCGCTCGACGTGTTCCACGAACGCTTCGGCCATCTTCATCGGCGCAAACGCGTTGATTCTGAAGACCTGAACCCAATCGTCGAAATCCGAAACGCCGAACCGGCCGGCGCTCAGACCGCCCGTCGCAAAATTCTGTGCGCCCATCGTGCCGGCGTTGTTGATGAGTACATCGATTGCTCGACCTTTCAGCTGCGCAGCGAGCGCGTCGATTGCGGCGAAATCGGTCACATCGAGTGCGTGTATCTCGATCTGCTTCGACCGCTTCGCGCCAAGCGCCTGCAATTCCGTCGCGGCCGATGCTTTGCGCACGCAGGCGATGACGCTCCAATTGTCCTCGCTATACTGACGCACCCATTCGAGCCCCAAACCCCGATTTGCGCCTGTCACCAAAACTGTCGGCACGGTGAAAACTCCTCACGTAAACTCTTGGCTCCCATTGTACGCAACTAGTGCAGCAGCGTGACCCAAGCCTACCAGAAGCTCGTTATCAGTCAGCTCACGGGC